>PBIV01000052.1 GCA_002720935.1 Rickettsiales bacterium
AGATTGTTATGGCGGTAATATTGGTGCGTCGATTAAGATTACTGCTCATGATTACTTCCCACGGTTCCCGAATAATGTGGTTGCCCATGATGTTAAGACAGCGCCCAAAGTTTTTGAATTTGAGGCCTTTGGCGAACATGTTGGCTGGGGCGTCGTGCCCAATTGCCGCGTATCAGAATTTATAGAGCGCATGAAATTTGTTGAAGAGTGTGATGGTGCTGGTGCTTATATCCGTGTTAGCTGGGAGGCAATGTCTGGGCCTTCTGCGCTCGATTGTTTAAGTGATGTCAATGTTTTTGCGCTTTCTGAAATTGTTAAAGGCAATAAAGATGCTGTCACAATCACAAAAAGCTGGCTAGAAAAGCATTATGATATAACTGATGAGGCTCTGATCACAGAGTTAGCTGACTGTATGCTGAAAAGTTGGGAGGTTATTGCCAATGCCTATATGGATGATAAGGTTTTCCCAAGACATAGTCGTCTGCCATCAAGCTGGGAAGAGGGTTGGCACTCAATGTTAACCTCAGGCATGGGAAACAGACATTTAGAAAAGGGCGTGTTTGCTTTAAATGATATTGGGTTGAACGATACAGACTTGGTTCGTATCTTTGCAGAAAAAGAAGAGGCCTCAAAGCTTGCCAAACAGTTATGGCAGCGTGTTTTACTTGTCTTAGTGGATTGCCCAGAGAATTTAAGAGATGATTTGGCCTTGCCGTTTGAGCTTCTTGCCTATTATGCACAAAAGTTTGAGTTTGCTATTAAAGGAACTTTAATCTGTGCGATCAATCAAGTGGACGCAGAAGCGCTTTATTTGGATGAGTTAGAAGAGTGTATTAGATCATTAGAGATGATTGCCCATCAATTGGAAATCATTATCAATGGTAAAGCCAAATATGCACCGCACACGGTTAGCGTTTTATTTGATCCAAGCCATATTCAGAGCTTTGCTGATTCCTTGAAAAAGACATTGGCTAAAAAAAAGCCCTGCTTAATTAAAAACAGGGCATAAGAATAACATTTTTTTATCTTTTTATTTAAAATGAGTGTTTGCAAAATCAATGAATTTTGCCCAATCGCAATGTGTTATGCCATGATCGCCATCTCTCAAGAAATAACAAAGAGGACTGC
The DNA here is from genome assembly GCA_002720935.1 of Rickettsiales bacterium. GTDB lineage: Bacteria > Pseudomonadota > Alphaproteobacteria > Micavibrionales. The sequence goes on from PBIV01000052.1 coordinate 1,129, forward strand.
TTAACACAGGCATATCATCCATATGTGCTTGAGGGCATGGATTTACATGCGATGCTTCATAATATTTTGTGGCTGCCTTCATGGTGCCAAATGTTCCAACTGGATCTGACCATATATCATCTCTTGCAGATGTTGCTAAAACTGGACGAGGGCTAATTAAAGCAAATAAGTCAAACTGCTCAACGGGAGGTAAATTCTCTGAACTGTTATAGCTTTTAAAACGCTCATTAAACCAATGCGGGAATTTTTCATTAATTTGTTCAACGGTTTCTGCGCCAGCTCTTATTTTTAGTGACGGTGCTAATCCGCCCGTGCCCGATTGGTGCGCGATGAGAAGGGCAATGCGCTCATCTAAGGCGGTTGCCAATGTTGCGGCTTTCGCGCGTCTAGAAAAGCCTGTCACAGCGATTTTATTATTATCAATCTGCGTATCTGTAACAAGATAATCAACACAACGTGATAATCCATCCGCCCAGCGCGCAATCACGCATCCATCAGTATTCAAGTCCTTGTTATCAACTGCAATGTTGCTTTCGTGGATTGTGGCGACGATATAGCCATTTTTAAGCATAGATTCAACATCAAAACGTGTCTGATGACCGCCATATTTATTTTGCTTTTTATCAGCGATTGTCTCTTTTGGTGCCCAAGCGGTTGATTTAGGCACAAATTTACAATTTGTGACCGTATGATTACCGCGACTGTTTAAAAATAAAAAGCAAGGCAGTTTTGCTTGAGTTTCCATGATGGGTTTTATTAAAAGAAGTTTTAAATTCTTCTCCCCATAAAATATGGTCACTTCTTCAAAGCGTGCCTTTGCACCTTTCCGAAATAGCTTAACACCCAGCTCTTTTTTTTCAAAAGTGGGCGTAACATCGGGTTGTCTTACATCACCGTAAATGTGATCTAAGAACAGTTGTTGAATTTCTAGTTTATTTTCAGTCTGAAACCCTGTTCGTGCTTCATTATTTTTTATTATAGTGTTCTGCATAACGAAAATTGTAATCTAATTTCGTTTAATGTCAAAAACTTTTATTAATTGTTCAACGCAGCATATATTCTGCTTGTTTTGCAAGCCCAAATCCAACCGAGCTAAATTTATCATTATCCAGCAATTCAGCATGGCTAAAGCGCTTTTTGACAAGGGTTTGAACAACGGGGAGTTCGCTCGATCCCCCAGTCATAATGATCAGGTTAATATTATTATCATTAATGCCAGCATCTTTTAAGGTTGTTGAAATGGCGTCATCAATACGAACAATATGATCATTAATAGTGTCCTCAAAATCGGGACGGGTTAGGGGAATTTTGAAATTATCACCAAATTCAGAAAATGTTATAGCTGTTGTATCATTGTTACTTAAAGAAATTTTGGCTTTTTCACACTCTTCTAATAAAGCATAACCAAGATTTTCTTCTTGGATTGTTTCTAAAAGATCTAGCTTATCAGGGCTAAGTGAGCGCTTTTTTAAGTCTTGTGTTTGTGCAATAGCCTCTCTTGTATGTGCTTTATAGATTTGTGACCAGTCAGAGAGATTGTTATAGATTGATAAAGGCATTGTTAAGTGTTTTGATGGATCAAAGCTGTCTTGATATTGACTGCCTAATCCTAACTCTGGCATGACCATTTTAAGGCTAAGGCTTGTATCAAAATTTGTTCCACCAACGCGAATGCCGTAGGTTGCCAAAATATCATCATAACGATTTGATTTTAGTTTATGATCTGGAGATAGTTTCATGACCGTGAAATCAGAGGTTCCACCCCCTAAATCAATAACAAGGGCTAGCTTTTCTAATTTTAAATCTTGTTCATGACGATAAGCGGCTGCTATCGGTTCTAATTGAAATTCAATGTTTTTAAAACCACAAGAAAGTGCAATCTGTCTTAAGGTATCTTCTGCTTTTCGATCTTTGTAAGGGTGGTTGTCATGAAAATGAACAGGCCTGCCCATGACAACATTTGTGATATCCTCGCCCACCATGCTTTCCGCTTTGCGTTTCAGATGAGCAATGAAATGCGCTAAAATATGAGTGAAATCCATATGTTTTTTATTAATCTTGGTTTTCTCATCCATTAACGCTGTACCAAGAATTGATTTTATGGATCTAAGTAGGCGTCCTTCTTCTCCCATTAGATAAGCCTTTATCGCGGCACGCCCATATAAGACCGAGCCATTTTGATGAAAGAATAAAACAGATGGAAGGGTATGCTTATCCTCTTCTAGATAGGCCATTTGAATAGTTTTGTCGGAATTTAAAAGGGCGACGGTTGAATTTGACGTTCCAAAATCAATGCCACATGCAATTTGGTTGCTAGACATGGGGTAATCTTTCAATGGTAATAGGATTTGTGGTGGTCGGGAATTCTAGTAAGCACTATATAACATGTTATAGATAAATCCATTGTTTTTTCTAAAATATTTGACAGTAATTTTTTAGGGCTGTAAGGTCTGTTTTTCTATAATAAAAATAATAAAGCGGATAGGATTTGAATGATCATATCTAAAAAAAGCAGTGGGAACAGGGCAAAACCAATCATTTTTGACAGTCCTCACAGTGGACAAGACTTCCCGGAAGATTTTAAATCGCCGCTGGATCGTGATATTTTAAGTCAATGTGAAGATAATTATGTTGATCGTTTAATTGAAGATTTGCACCAAGATGGCGCTGATCTTCTGATCGCGGAATTTCCAAGATTATATATTGATGTCAATCGTAATGTTACAGACCTAAGGGCATTAGACTTTAAGCATGGACATGACAAATTAAAGATTTCCAACAGCAAAACAGCAAGACATGGCCGTGGTCTGATATGGCAGTGGGTTATCGAGAATGATGAAGATAAGGCTGCAATCCCCATCTATTATCCAGATGAAAAGCCAACCCAAGAAGAGGTTTTGAACCGAATTGAGGATTATTGGAAGCCATATCATGATTTGTTGGCAGAGCTTATTTTAGAAAAAAAACAAATCTCAAAAACCGTGTATCACTTTAATGTGCATTCTTGCCCAAGGTTTCAAATTGTTAGCAAGAAAGAGAATGCTGATATTACTTTGGGCAATGTTTTTAATAAGTCTGCAGATTACAAATTGATGTTAAAGGTTAAGAAGATTTTTGAAGATGAGGGGTTCACAGTTTCTTTAAACAAACCTTTTAGTGGCGGTTATATTGTTAAAAGACATGGGAAGCCTAAAAAAGGTGTGCAATCGATTCAGATTGAGATCGCAAAAGACCTCTATATGGATGAGGATAGCGGCGAATACCTCCCTGAAAAAGCCTTGCGCGTTAAGAAAACACTGTCAAAACTGACCAAGATGATTTGTTAGAATATAGGATTAGTTTCCAAATAATGCGCCATATAGATAAAGATAGGAATTGTCACAATCCCTAAAATTGTTTGTGTGGTTAAAATTGACGACATTAGTTCTTTATCCCCGCCCATGCGTGCCGCAAATGTAATTGATGAGGCAGCCGCTGGCACACCCAGCATCAAAATACAACAAATTGTTAAAAGCGTTGGGAGCTGATAATAGTGGCACAATAACACACCGCATAAAGGGCTAATGATGAGGCCAAGAATTGTTGAAATTACAACGGGTTTTATTTGTTTTCCCAAACTGCTTGGCTTTAATGATGAACCGATTGCTAAAAGCGCTAACGGAAGGGCTGCACGATCAAAAATAGTAAAAGTTTTATCAATTGTTACAGGTAGCTCATCAATAAATAAGCCAACACCAAAGCCAACCAAAGTCGATAAAATAACAGGGTTTTTAATCATTCTAATGAATGTATTTTGTTGTGGTGAGTTAGGGTTTTTATGACCATAGCGCTGAAGACAAAAAACACTGAACATCACACCACTCAAAACTGTGAATAGAAGGGCAAATGATAAAATTGTTACACCTTCTGAACCATAGGCAAGAGAAGCGATTGATAGTGAAATAAAGAAGTTAACCCGCACAGAGCCTTGAACAACGGACGTAAATCCAGGGCCGTCAGTGTTCATAAAAGGGCGTAACAAAAGTGTGATTAAAAAGATAAATGTTATAACACCAAAAATGATAGCTCCATAAACAAGCATTTCTTGATTGAATGGTGCATTAATTAGAACATGGATCAACATGACTGGAATTAAAATATAGAAGACAAGCCTATCTGTTTCGGCCCAGAAATCATCGCTTTTTATAAAATGCTTCTTTATAAAAAAACCAGCCATAATGGTAATGAAAACGGGAATGATTGATGTTAAAACGTCCATAACAGATTGCCTTTATTTATTTTAAAAACGTCTTGAATTAAAATAAACAGGAAACAAAATTAGCGCAAGTTTATTCTGCTCTGCAACAATATCTGGGAGGAGTATAATTAATCACTAATCAATTGTGTTACCAACGATATAACCAGATGACCAAGCCCACTGGAAATTAAATCCCCCCAAGTGCCCTGTAACATCAATGACCTCTCCAATGAAATAGAGACCTTTTTGCTTTTTAGATTCAAGTGTTTTGGATGATAGCTCGTCTGTGTTAACACCGCCCAAGGTTACTTCAGCTGTTCTATAGCCTTCTGTACCACTTGGTTTGATTTCCCAAGCATTAATCATGGTGGCAACTTTTTCTAAATCTTTATTGCCTAATTCAGCCATTTTGCCTTTTATATCTGTATGCTCACAAATAGCGTTAGCAAGTCTGCTTGGCAGAATAAGTGAAAGGATGGTTGAAATATCTTGTTTTGGGTTTTGATCTCTTTTTTCTTTAAAGAAATCAAGCGCATCTATATCTGGGCTTAAATTAATTGTGATCGGTTTGCCTTCTTCCCAATAAGAAGAAATTTGTAAAATAGAAGGCCCACTTAATCCTCTATGGGTAAATAATAAACCTTCTCTAAATTCTGTGTTTTTATAAGTGATAACAGCATCAACGGAAATCCCGCTTAAGGATTTACACAAATCTAATAAATCAGCACTAAATGTCAGAGGGACTAAACCAGCTCTCGTTTTTATAACATTTAGTCCAAATTTTTCAGCTACTTTATAACCAAAATTGGTTGCCCCGATTTTCGGAATAGAAAGGCCACCAGTAGCGATAACGAGATTTTTAGCATTGTAAGTGTTATCCTTTAAGCTAACCTGATACAGGTTACTGTTATAATCGATATTTGTTATTTCTATGCCATTTTTAAACGTAACGCCTGCATCATTGATCTCTTTTAAAAACATATCGATAATTTCTTTTGAAGAGACATCACAGAACAATTGCCCTAATTTCTTTTCATGGTAAGCAATCCCATGCTTTTCAACTAAGCGAATAAAGTCTTGTTGAGTATAGCGGCTTAAAACAGATTTACAAAAATGTTCATTATTGGATAAAAACCGATTGGGCTCACAAAAGATATTGGTAAAATTACAGCGCCCTCCACCAGATATCCGAATTTTTTCAGCAACTTTTTTTGAATGGTCTAGTAATAAAACAGATTTCCCCCGATAGCCCGCTTGCGCAGCGCACATTAATCCTGCGGCTCCAGCCCCAATAATAATTACGTCATATTGTTCAAGGTTATTTGGCATGATCGTTATCTTCAATAAAGTTTAAAACTTTAAGTCTTTTAAAGTTTTTAAAGCAATAAGTCAAAATTTGTAACTTATAATAACATTAAAGAGAATGCTCTGTATATCTAGCGATAAGGATTTTGTTATGCGTAATTTTTTAAAAGTTTTTGTTCTCAGTTTTATTTTTATGACCTCTAGTCAAGCAATGGCTGATGACCCAATTTATACATCTTTTTTGAGCGATAAAGCAGTAAGCGGATATGATGTTGTTGCCTATTTTAAGCAAGGCGTGGCTGTAAAAGGAAAGCAAGTGCACTCTTTAAAATATAAAGATGCTGTTTGGCTTTTTTCTACGGCTGAAAATAAAGAAGTTTTTTTAAGAAACCCTGAAAAATATGAGCCTCAATATGGCGGCTATTGTGCTTATGCGGTTGCAAAGGGGAGTTTAGCGTCATCCGATCCAGAAGCTTGGACAATCCATGATGGCAAGCTTTATTTAAACTATGATAAAGACATTCAAAAAGAATGGGAAAGTAACATGCAAAACTTTATTGAAAAAGGGGATCAAAACTTCCCAGATCTAATTCAATAGTTTTTATTTATGAGCAATATTTCTTAATCATCATTTCACCAACGCCGATCATTCTATCGGTATGTTCTTTATCCATACGAACCCATACGCCAAGTTGTTCAACGGGGATTGATTCAATACAATGTGGCTCATCGGAAGTTACACCATAGATTGAGATAATGGTGTGGAATAAATATTCTTGATAAGGGATAAGAACAAATTCGACTTGGTTTTTCTTATATTTATGAACACGCTGAAAATCACTGATGATTTTGTGGGTTAGGGGTTGTTCTGGCATAAAGAATTTATATTGGGCACCACGCTTTAAATTGCGCTGCAAACCTCTGTAAATATCGGTTGTTGGATCAATCGCGTAATCAAGATAGGGGGCAAATACCCAAATTACATCTGAATTCATTTCAACGATTTGTAAGTGTTTCTCACTAACAAGCCAGGCCAAGTTATTATTAGAGATTAGGTTACCAATATCTTGGATTTTCTGATCCAACTCATCCTCATTAATCGAGCGGTTAAAGGCGGTTGCTAAAACAATATTTAAAATAACGATTAAAAAGACCAGCAGGATTGCAACGGTCATTATTTTAAGACCTAATTCATTGCGCATATATTCAAAGCTTAGACCTGCAAAGATCGTCGTGAAGACATAAAAAGCAATAAAAATGGGGTTTTGCGCAATCTTTTTGATTGTTTTTACATTATCGGACATAGGCTTTAAGACCTCTCTTTCCTAACAGTTTTCTTCTTATTAACAAGGGCAACATTGATCGCAGAGCGTGTTGTTGCATTCGGGTATTTCTCGGCCAAGGCTTGTCCGATGCGAACCATCTCGCGGGTGAATTTTTGATCCATTTCAGCCCAAACCACAACATTATTGTTGGGCATAAATTCAATAGCTGTAGGCGTTTCATCTTTGCCCATGCCATAAATTGAGATAATAGCATTGAAAACAAAGGCCTCAACAGGGACGAGATAGAAGCTCACTTGCCCTTCTTCAAAGCGATGCAGGCGGAAAAAGTCAGCGATGATTTTGTGAACTTTTGGATGGTCAGGCATGTAAAAGCGATATCTTGCACCACGGTTTAAATTTTTTGCTAATCCTTTAAAGATTTCTGTCTCGGGTTGGATTGCGTAAGTTAACTCTTGTGCAAAGACCCAAGTTTCATCGGCATTGCCTTCTGCTTTTGCGATGTAAGATTGATTAACGACCCACTCATAATTATTTTTCTTTACGATATCATCTAAATCTTGGATGAATTCTTGTGTGATGGAACGGCCTTTTTCTCGAAAGAACAGGATTGAAATTAATGTTCCAAGAAAACAGCTTGCTGCCGTGGCGATTAAAATCGTCCTTACAAAGAGATATTCAGTCTCCATATCTTTTAAATAATCGAGCGAAAACGCAATGAGATAGGCAGAGCCAACGCATAAAATTAAAAAGATAGGATGTGTAATAAAACGAGCCGTATAAGACATGGAATTTATCTTATAAGAAGTTTTGATTAAATCAATGTTTTAAAATGATTATAGTTCTGAGGATTTTTATACCCCCACCGAATCTAATATCCTTGTCTCTAGTTTAAGCAACTTATTTAAAAAGGCTTTTAAATCTCATGAGCTATAGTTTTACGCTTCCTAAATGGTACGATCTTCACACTCACTTAAGACAAGATGATCTTTTAAAACCTGTTATTCAATCTCAACTTGATATGGGGTGTTGTGGCGTCTTGGCGATGCCAAACACAAAGCCACCTGTTGCCAAAATCCATGCGCAAGACCCTTTGCCTTATTTAAGTTTAGAAGAATATCGCGAGATGATTGAAAATGCAGGCGGCGATCAATTTACAGATTTTATTACGCCTTTATATTTAACCAAAGACACAACGCCGGAAATGATTGAAGAGGGTGCTAAGTCAGGTCTTTTGAAGGCTGTAAAATATTATCCCCCTCATGGCACAACAGGGGCTAGTTTCAGCCACCCTTTAGAGAAACTGTTAAAATCTGATGTCGTCAAAGCTTTGGAAGAGCATAACATTGTGATGTGTGTTCATGGTGAAGTACATGGTCTTGAGCCTAGCCAATATTTCGATCGTCAAACCAATGCAGAAGAACTGTTCTATCAAGATATGATGCCACGGATTATTGATGAATTCCCCGATTTAAGAATTGTGGGGGAACACATTACAACCAAGATGGCTGTCGATTTAGTCACGCAAGCTGATGACAATGTTAAGGCAACTGTTACACCTCAACACCTAATTTACACGGTTGGAAATCTGCTTCAAGGTCTTAAATATCACTTATATTGCCTACCACTGGTTAAGTTTGATGAGGACCGTGATGCGTTGAGAAATGCTGTAACAGATCATAACAATTCAAAGTTTTTCGCAGGCACGGACAGCGCGCCTCATACGAAAAAAGCAACTGAATGTGGGTGCGCTGCTGGCTGCTTTACTGGTGGTGTTGCCCCGCAACTATATGCTGAAGCTTTTGAAATGTCAGGCCTAGATTTATCGTTGACAGATAATCAAATGATATATCAAAAATTCCTTTGTGATATCGGGCAACAATTTTATGGCTTAGAAAAAAGTGGAGAGTACTTCACATTGACAAAACAGGAGACAGGCTTTGATTGGAAAGCTGAGCGTTATGGCGATGTTGTTTCCCTACCTGAAGGCATGGGCAGGGAAAGTCTGTCTTGGTCGTTAAAAATTGAGGGTAAAGACGTTTGTGCAGTTCGAAAAACTGCTTAGTTTTTTACCCATTTTTCCACCATAATATATTATTGGTAAATCCTATGCTTAAATAAAGCAATAATCGATTAAACCTATCAAAGCTATAGGAACAAACAATTTTTGTTTATGGTTTTTTAACTCTATAATCCATTTTGAATAAGTGAGGTTTCACTTATAAAAAGGAACAAAATGTAAAATAGGAGTTAGGAAATATGAAACTTTCAAAGTTTTTAATGACAACGGCTTTGGTTAGTATGGTTGCCTTTGCAACACCAAGCTATGCTGAAAAAGCACCAAAATTAGTATCAGATACAGAAACGGTAAAAAGAGAAGGCGCTAAAACAAATCAGTTTTGGTGGCCTGAACAATTGGACTTAACAGCTCTTCGTGATCAAGACATCTCGTCAAGCCCTTATGGTGCTGATTTTGATTATGCACAAGCTTTCATGTCGTTAGACTTAGATGCTGTAAAAGAAGATATACGTGATGTTTTAACGACTTCACAAGATTGGTGGCCAGCAGATTACGGTCATTACGGGCCTTTCTTTATTCGTATGGCATGGCACAGTGCGGGAACATATCGTGTGCATGATGGTCGCGGTGGCGCTGGTGGTGGACAACAGCGTTTTGACCCTCTAAACAGCTGGCCTGATAACGGAAACCTTGATAAAGCGCGTCGTCTTCTATGGCCTATTAAGCAAAAATATGGGGCAAAAATCTCATGGGCTGACCTGATGGTTCTAACTGGTAACGTTGCTATGGAAGATATGGGTGTTAAGCTTCTTGGTTTTGCTGGTGGTCGTACAGATGACTGGGAACCAGATGTTGTTTATTGGGGGCCAGAGCAAAAAATGTTAGAAAGTAATCGCCGTGACAAAGACGGTAAATTACAAAAACCATTGGCTGCCATTCATATGGGGCTTATCTATGTGAACCCAGAAGGACCAAATGGTGTTCCAGATCCTAAGGCTGCGGCACAAGACATCCGTGAATCATTTGGGCGGATGGCAATGAATGATGAGGAAGTTGTTGCGCTTATTGCTGGTGGTCATACTTTTGGTAAAGCGCATGGTGCTCATAAGCCAGAAGAATGTTTAGATTCAGAGCCAGCAGCAGCGGGCATTGAAGAGCAAGGCTTTGGTTGGAAAAACAAATGTGGAAAAGGTCACTCAGAAGATACAATTACAAGTGGCTTAGAAGGGGCTTGGACATCTGCGCCAACTCAATTCACAAGCATGTATCTTGATAATCTGTTTAACTTTGAGTGGAAGGAAGTGAAAAGCCCAGCGGGTGCTGTTCAATGGATCCCAACGGATGAATCTGCATCTGAAATGGTGCCAGATGCACATATTGAAGGAAAATTCCACGCACCGATTATGTTCACAACGGATTTAGCGTTAAAAGAAGACCCTGAATACAGAAAAATTGCAAAGCGTTTTCAAGAAAACCCAGAACAGTTTGAGCAAGCTTTTGCAAGAGCATGGTTTAAGCTAACGCACAGAGACATGGGACCAAAAGCACGCTATATCGGAAATGATGTACCAGATGTAGAATTGCTATGGCAAGACCCAGTTCCTACGGTTGATTACACACTTGTCAATGATAATCAAATTGAAAGCTTAAAGGCTGAAATCTTGGATAGTGGTTTAAGTGTTTCCGAGCTTGTTAGAACGGCTTGGGCTTCTGCTTCATCGTTCCGTGCAAGTGATATGCGCGGTGGTGCAAATGGTGCTCGTATCCGTTTAGAGCCACAAGTTAACTGGGATGTTAATGACCCTAAGGAGCTTAAAAAAGTTCTCTCAACTTTAAAAGAAGTTCATGCGGACTTTAATAAGTCTTTACCAAAAGGGACAAAGGTCTCATTGGCTGACGTGATTGTTCTTGGTGGTAATGCGGCCGTTGAAAAGGCAGCTAAAGAAGCAGGATATGACATCACTGTTCCATTTACACCGGGTCGTACTGATGCAAGCCAAGAGAAAACAGATGTTGAATCATTTGCCACTCTAGAACCAACAGCAGATGGCTTTAGAAACTACTATGATATTTCTAGCTATCAGTCCCCTGCAGAAATGCTTGTTGATAAGGCTGATTTGTTAGATTTAACAGTCCCTGAAATGACAGCCCTAATTGGTGGTATGCGCGCACTTAATGCAAATGCAGGCCAATCACAACATGGTGTCTTTACAGAGACCCCAGGCGAGCTAACAAATGACTTCTTTGTCAATTTGTTGGACATGGGAACAGTTTGGAAACCATCAAGTGAGAGCGAATGGGTTTATGTTGGTTATGATCGTCAATCTGGCGATGAGAAATGGACAGCGACACCTGTTGATTTGATCTTTGGCTCTAACTCTGAATTAAGAGCCGTTGCGGAAGTTTATGCTTTTGACGGTGCAGAAGAAAAGTTCGTTAATGATTTTGTTGATGCATGGACAAAGGTCATGAATGCAGATCGTTTTGATATGTAATTCAATAGCGTTATAAAATTTTCAAGAGAGCAGTCCCTAATTTGGGGCTGCTTTTTTTTTCAGTATAAATGCCTCTTGTGGGGTTTTTTTATGAAAATTATTAATTTAAGGGTGGAAATATTTTTCTATATTTAGTATGTATATGGCTTGCTTTTGTGCGTCGCAAAAATAAATACAACCGTAATCATAAAAATAAGAAGAGTTTGAAATAATAATGGAACGATTAATCAAAAAATTCCACTTCACTGATAATCCAAGAGCAGACATCCTTTCAGGTCTTACCGTTGCATTGGCTTTGGTACCAGAGGCAATTGCCTTTGCCTTTGTTGCAAAGGTTGATCCTATCGTTGGGTTGTATGCGGCCTTTTTCATGGGGTTTATAACATCATTAATTGGCGGTCGAAGTGGCATGATTTCTGGTGCAACAGGTGCAACAGCCGTTGCAATGGTCGGATTGGTTATGTTTTATGGTGTTGAATATTTATTCGCAGCTGTCTTTCTTATGGGTGTTATCCAAATTTTAGCGGGTGTCTTTAAATTAGGGCGCTTTATTCGTCTTGTCCCGCACCCTGTCATGCTTGGCTTTGTAAACGGTTTAGCAATTGTTATTTTCTTAGCACAATTAACACAGTTTAAAACGGTCGTGCTTGGTGCAGAAGTCATAGGCTCAGAAGCCTCAAGCGGTCACAGCGCTTTGGATGTCATTTTCAATGGTGGCTGGATGCAAGGTATGGATCTTTACATGATGGTTGGTTTAACGCTTTTAACCATGGTTATCATGTGGGCGTTCCCGAAAGTTCCTAAATTGGGTAAGTTATTGCCAGGATCATTGGTTTCAATTTTAGCGGTTACGTTCTTAGTCATCGGATTTAATTTAGATACAAGAACAGTTGGCGATTTGGCAAGTGTTGCAGGCGACCTGCCTAGCTTCCATATCCCGATGGTGCCTTTTACATTAGAAACATTATTTATCATTTTACCAGTGTCAATTACATTGGCTGGAATTGGTCTCATTGAAAGTCTTTTGACTTTAACTCTTATTGATGAGATTACAGAGACAAAGGGAAGCACGACCCAAGAATGTATCGGTCAAGGTGTTGCAAACTCTGTTTGTGGTGTTTTTGGCGCGATGGGTGGTTGTGCGATGATTGGACAATCTATCATCAATATTGAGTCAGGTGGGCGAGGGCGTTTATCTGGCTTAACGGCCGCTTTAGCACTTTTGGCGTTTATTTTGTTTACCTCTACTTGGATTGAAATGATCCCATTGGCAGCTCTAACAGGGTTGATGATGATGGTTGTTATATCAACTTTTGCTTGGACATCCATTCGCATCATGCACAGAATCCCTTTTAGTGATGCCTTTGTTATCGTTTTGGTTATGGTTATCACAGTGCTCTTTGATTTGGCATTGGCTGTTGTGCTTGGTGTTATTGCATCAGCCCTAATCTATGCTTGGAAATCAGCGCACCATATCACGGTTACTAAGACCTTTGATGAAAAAGAAGATCATACTGTTTACAAAATTCATGGCTCATTATTCTTTGGTTCTGTGACTGAGTTTAAGAATATCTTTAACCCAAGAAAAGATAAGAAAAAGAACATCGTGATCGACTTTGCTGATTCACGCGTGTGGGATCACTCTGCTTTAGAAGCGATTGATGCTGTTGCCGCCAAATATAAAAAGGCAGGCAAGAAATTGCACCTCATTCATTTAAGTCCAGATTGTAAAATGCTGCTTAAAAAGGCTAAGAACATGGTGCGTATCAATACAATCGAAGACCCACAATATGGGTTGGTCGCAGATTACACAGCTAGACTTCAAAATAAATAAGCGGGATAATAGGGGCTCACTCTTTATAAACTTTCTTGACATTTGATCACTAAGAAGTGACTATGTTATGTAATTTAAAAAAGAGGTAGAGTGTGATGACTGTCAAAATTTCTAAATGCTATATGTATCCTTTAAAATCAGGCGCTGGTGTTAAGGTTAGCTCGCTGGAGCTTGGTAAAAAAGGCCCTAAGCATGATCGTGAATGGATGCTTGTTAAAAACGGTGCGGATGATATTAAGGGGCGCTTTATCACACAAAGGGATAAGGGATGTGAGAAGCTAGCACTTCTTCAAGTCTTCCCGCAAAGCAATGGCGATATGAAATTTACGCTTCCTAATGGTAAAACCTTGATCGTTGAGAATGAGCAATTGACACAATATGAGGGTTTGGTATCCGTTTGGGGCGATGAATGTGAAGCCCTTGAGGCAGGAGAAGAGGCGGCAAAGTTTTTCTCTGAGTTTTTGGGCATTGAGTGCGCATTGGTCAAAATGCCAGAAGATTTTGTTCGTAAAACAGAGAGCGATTTTTCTAAAGCTGGCGATCATGTCAGTTTTGCCGATGGCTTCCCATTATTAATTACCAATGAAGCCTCTTTGACAAGTTTGTCTGAACATTTCCCATCTGGCGAAGATGTTAATATGCAGCGCTTTAGACCCAATATTGTATTAACAGGCATTGATGCATTTGAAGAAGATGTTATTCACGAGGTGCAAATTGGCGATGTTGTTTTGGAGTTTGTAAAACCTTGTTCGAGATGCAAAATAACAACAATTGAACAAGAGACAGCTTCCATCCCCTCAAAAGAGCCCTTACAAACCTTAGCCCGTGTTAGACGTGGAAAAGGCGGTGGTATACAAGGCGTTTTCTTTGGACAGCACGCAATCCCAAGGGTTCTTGGAACTGTTAATGTTGGCGATGAGGTTAAAATCTTATCAAAAAGAAAACTTCATCCAGCTTTAGAAAACGTGGTTCTTAAACCAAAATCAAGTTTGTAAAACTTACTTTATAAAGGCTTTGATGGTGTCATAAACACCGTGTTCTCTAATATCTTTGAAATAAGATAAAATCAGCACATAGCTTTGTTTATTGTTGATAAGCTTAGGTGGAAAGACGTCTCTAATATTTAAAAATGTTTCAGCAATTTCTTGAGGTTTATCACTTGTCTCTTTTGTTAACAGCTTGAATTCATCTGCCATAGGATCATTGATTTTGTCTAAACCATAAAGCGTTGTACCACGTGTTAAGTAATCAATCCAAATAGCGATCACAAGGCAAAGCCCTTTGCTAGACTCTCCTTTTTCTAATCTAGCCAATAAAGGGGCAATGATGCGTTGTGGTATCTTTTGTGAACCATCCATCGCAATTTGTAAGGTTTCATGACAAAGCGATTGATTGTGAAAACGCCCTTGTAAGGCTTTCATATATGGCTTTAGCGGCATATCATTTGGCTCTTTAACCGTTGGTGCAATTTCATCTTCCATCAGATAACAAATGAATTTTTCTAAGATTGGATCAGCCATAACATCGTGAACATATTTTTTATCACATGTTACACCAATATAAGCGATCGCAGAGTGCGGACCGTTGAGTAACCTTAATTTCGCATGCTCATAAAGCTTAACATCATCAACCAAAAGAGCATCGACCTTATCCCAAGCAGGGCGGTCATTGGCAAACTTATCTTCTATAACCCATTGATAAAAGCTCTCTGTTTTAACAACGCCTTGATCGGTAATGCCTGTCTTGCTTGAAAAGCTCTCAATATCTTGTGGTGTTGTGGCTGGTACAATACGGTCAACCATGGTTGATGGGAATGTCACATTGTCCCTGACCCAGTCTTTAACTTCAGGAAAACAAACGTCAATATATTGGTTTATGGCCTTTTCTAGCAACTCGCCATTATGGGGCAAATTATCACAACTCATAATCGTAACACCGCTTGTTCCATTTTCTTGTCTTTGCTTTAGGGCAAGGGCAAGGTATCCAATCGCTGATTTAGGGGTTAGAGGATTTTCTAAATCATGTTTGATATCAGCATTGTTTTGATCAAGCTCTTTGGTGGATGGATTTAGACAGTAGCCTTTTTCTGTTATGGTTAGTGTTATAACTTTTGTTGTTGGTGCAGAGAGGCGTGTCAATAGGAGTTCTGGTGTTTCTGGGGCAACCAATACTTCTTGAATTGCGCCAATGATACGGGCCGTCTCACCATCACTTTGACGTTCAATAACAGTATACAGACCATTTTGTGGCATTAATTCATCTCTTGCATTGGGACGACGCAAACTAACACCGCAAATTCCCCAGTTTCCGCCAAATTTATTAAGCACGTTATCGGTATAAAATGCCTGATGCGCTTTGTGAAAAGCACCAAGTCCCAAATGCACAATTCCTATACCAGTAGAGTTTCGATCATAGCTTGGCTTCTTAATTTCTTGCGGGAGATTAGGCAACGCGTTTTGAGACAGGCGTATCATTTGATTGATCCTTTTTATCAAAGTTATAGGCTTGTTTTGGCAATGTGTAAGCAAGGTCATAAGCAATCTGCGCTGCTTCATCTTCTGGCAGGCGATGATCCGATACAAGCTCGGCTAAATAAACACAATCCATACGGCGTGCCACATCATGGCGGGCAGGGATTGAAAGGAATGCTCTTGTATCATCATTAAAGCCAACAGTGTTATAAAAGCCTGCTGTCTCGGTGCAGTTTTGTCTAAAGCGTAACATACCTTCTGGTGAATCATGGAACCACCAAGGAGGACCTAAACGAAGAGCTGGATAATGACCAGCTAGGGGAGCAAGCTCTCTTGCATAATTGGTTTCATCTAAGGTAAAGAGGATAACTGTTAAATTTGGCTCATTGCCAACAGCGGATAAAAGGGGTTGTAAATTATCAACATAATTTGTTGGCATTGGAATATCCGCACCTTTATCACGTCCAAAACGTTCAAAGAGTTGGGTGTTATGATTACGATATGAGCCAGGGTGGATTTGCATGATAAGACCATCATCCAA
>PBIV01000053.1 GCA_002720935.1 Rickettsiales bacterium
CTCGATACTCGACGGCGTGTTGGACTCCCCGTAACGCAGCGTTTAGCCAATTTGTTTTATTGTGTGCGTCATACTTGGCTAGATAAGAATAGATTAGATGACCACCGATGGAGCTCCCGGAATTCGGTAAGAGCGTGGAGTTTTCCCTCTCGAATGTCCTGATTGACTCCAACACTTCATGTTGCATCCTGTCATCTAACGTCAATTGGCCGAATCGGTGCTTCGCTCGCATGGTCAAGGCGGGAATATAGGACATTGATCGAAAGGCGGTTCCATATGTGTCGACAAGTGTTTTACATACTTCGTTAGTTGGCCGGATTTTGCGCGACCGAACTACGCTGGAGCACATCTGTTCGTCAGTAGCTTTGGATTTAATATGCGAATTCACGTCAAAAAGCGTTTGCACTGCTTTAGCCGAATCACATGGATGTTCGATGGTGGTGACCACACCTGTTTGAGCAAGTGGAAAACTGGAGGCTGCAGCAAACAGACTCATCTGAGCCCCGTCGTGTAAACGTTTTTCCATAATTGATTTATCAAAAGACATCCTTTTAACGCTGTCACGTGAATTAACTAATAAAATTACGTCAGCTCCTATACTCCCAATGAATCGCCACAGATATTGTCGAGTTGACTCACTACCTTTGTAAAAGTCGCCGGAAGGTGGAAAGCCATCGCTTAGAGTGTTTGCCCATACACGCTTCATACTCCTCGGTATTGCGATGGATGCAATAATTGTGTGCGTTACTACGTCCGTAGAATCACGGAGGTGAGCTGAAAACTGCGAGAATTCTATGTCGGGGGACGCCTGAATTAACAATACTCGATTACGACGATCTCCAGGCTGAAACCACTGTCCATCGACTTCACAATAATATGACTTTCCATCATCATCGATGCACCAACCGACCTCAGTTTCGGTTTTTGCTGAAAGAATGCTAGAAAGTAAAATGGAGCATATTAGCGAATATACGGTGGAAACGCAGTTCATTGTTTCTTTAATGTTGTGAGGTATTCTACGAGATTCACTAAGTCATCTTCACTGAGGAACTTTTGAAGATCTGAAGGCATTAGGGAAACGCCAGTTTTGATCAATTCATCTATATCGTCTTGAGCGACTGAGGTGGTTACGGCCTCTGCCGTCTTGATTATTACTTCATCGTCGCTTTGACTCACTAGTACGCCGGTGAGGATATTACCGCTTACGGTCACGATGGAATATGTTTCATAATTGTGACTAATGCCGGCACTTGGATCGAGAATGGCGACATACATTGCGGACTTGGATAACTTACTTCCAATCTCGCTCAGATCCGGACCAACTTCCTTTCCTTCGCCTTTGACTTTATGACATTTTGCGCAAGTTGCTTTATTAACAAACAGGGTTTTTCCTATATCCTCGTCGCCTGATTTAGCAGCGAGTACAGGTACTGGAGGCAGCGTTGTCTTCCCAGCGGTTTCTGGCAGTTTAATAAGCGTAGCTGCCTGCTCTCGCACCGACTTATCAGGAGAGGCGAATAACGCATTTCCAGCAGCGAACTGTAATTCGTTCGGAATTTGTTTCGTTTCAAGTAGCTTCAGTAGGTAACGCTGACCTTGCAAATTCTTCCCAACACCGCTAACTGCAGCAGCGCGTACCTGGCGCGTGAGTTTTACGTTGGTTACAAGTGGTTTTAGGATAGCAAATGTTTTTGCATGCGTAGTGCGAGCCAATGACTGGATCGCTGCGTTCACGATGGCTGTATCACTAACATGTAATTTAGCTATCAACAATTGTTCACGATCAAACTCCAGCAATAATTCAGCGGCTTTAACGCTATCGGAGTCTAACGGACTTTTCACGGCTATCGCTAATAGGTCTGCTGCAGAGCCTTCGTATTTTAGTTTGTCGATAACTTCAAAATATTTTGGGGTGCCTTTTACAGCCTTGAGATAACGATTTACGGCAGATTCCAATTTCTCATTGCCCGTTACCATTACATCGTCGAGCCTTAGTAGAGACTCGACGATTAATTTGTCACGAGTGCTAGGCTGTGCCTGGCAATGATCTGAAAATAGGGCGCCCAACGCTAACATATATATGTAGCCAATAATACGCATCAAACCACGAGTGTCCTTTTGAGGAAAATGTTTATTTAAAGGCCCAAAACGGCTTTAAGAGCGGCCTCTTTTTCCGGGCCGTCGTGATAATCAAACGCGCGGAAATATCGATCATGCGTTTCTTCAGGCGTCGATTCGTCTAATAGAATCCGTGCCAATAAAGCAGGTGCAGCCTTGGACCTACTCCTCCAAATGATGTCGCGGCCAGCAGGAGTATTCCACTTGTCGCCTACGAGTTTCATCCAAGATTCAAAATAAGAATCCCATTGACCAGCAGCGCCAATTCCAAGCGCCTCTAAATACCAGCGATCGTCTCCATCATGCTTTGATGCCAATTGCGCCCAAAGTAACGGCGCTTTTTCTGAACCGCAACCCCTAAGGGCAATCGCACATTCCCTCAAAACTCGTATGTCCTTATCATCAACGAGTTGGGATACAACGTTAGAAATATCTAAGCCAAGCTGCTTCGCCAAGCGAATCCCTACGATGCGGATGTCGGCGTCACCATCTGATAGCGCTTTCTCCACGTATTTTGCACCGATGCCATCGGTCTTTCCTAAGAGCCAAAGCGCCCTTGCCCGGATCCGTGGGTTTTCGCCGGAATCATCAAACACTTTTGATAACTCTTTTTCGGCATCAATGGCAAATTTGTGAAGAGCGGTCCATGCCAAATATCTCACACTACTATTCGGATTCTTTAATGCTTCTATAGACCCTTCGACCGTTGAAAAATCAAATTGCGGGACCTCATATTTTGTGCTGGGTGGTGCAATTCTAAATAGTCGACCTCTTTGCAGGTCTTGCATATTGTGTCCACCAACACCAGGGTCATACCAATCTGTCACGAATAGTGAGCCATCTGGAGCGACGCATACATCTGCTGGCCGAAACCAGTTATCGATTCCCTTAGCGACATCAACAATTTTCGCATCGTAACCGGCGCCGTTTTTCTTAACCGGATAGGAGCGAACAATATTCGGGCCGGCATCACAATGAATTACTTGGTTGCGATAGACTGAGGGGAGTAAATCACCTTCATATATGGCTATGCCAGTAGGAGAACCAGCACCCGTTTGAAGGAGATTGGGCACAACCCCCGGATCGCGTAGGTGCCAATGGCGTAATGGTATATCCGTGTGTGCGCCAGTACGATCTGCCTTCCATCCTGCTCCGGTTAACTCATCTCTGTATCCGTAATTACCGTGTTCCATGACGAAGTTAATCCGCACGCCTTTGTTACCGTCGTCATCGTTATCGGATTGCCAAAGTGTACCGAAGGAGTCGACGGTAACCTCATAATTGTTTCGGAAGTTATGGGCCAAGACCTCAAAGTTAGAACCATCTAAATCACAACGGAACACCATTCCACCATAAAACGGTTTTCCATTATCTATTACGGGCAGCCCGTCGATGGTTTTTACTATGTCTCCATTTGAATCGTGGACTGCCTTGCCGGTATTACCGAAATTCCAGTAGAGTTTTCCGTCAGGGCCGAAAAGAAAACTATGGGCGGAGTGGTCGTGCTGTGGCTGTCCCGTTTTTGTGAACAGGTATTCCTTTTTGTCAGGTACGTCGTCACCATCCTCATCAGTAAATACTATGACGTTAGGAGAGCAGGAGACGATCACCTTGTTACCGAGTACGGCTATTCCCATCGCGGAATCCACATCTCGTCCTTGGTAGTACACCTTTTGTGTATCAGCTACACCGTCGGCATCTGTATCTTCCAGAATCAGAATGCGATCGCCCTTTTCACGTTTACCATTATGACGACGATAATTCACCACTTCGCATACCCAAATGCGCCCACGGTGATCAATATCAAGATTGGTGAGACTAAGTAGCTTCGGTTCGGAAGCTACGAGAGTTGCCTCTAGCCCTTCGTTCAGGTCAAGACCATCGACTGCTTGCTCGGGCTCGCGATCGCTAGTTGCTACAGAATCCCCACCCATGTTTGGCGGCTCGATATATACGGCGAATTGAACGGATGTGTGAGCCCCATCACCCTGATTTGTGCCACCGTTATCAAGTCCACCGTAGGCCACGAAGCGTTCATAGCCTTCAGGTATCTCAAAATGGATAACACTGTTGGAATGCGTACCAATTCCATCCGAGATTTCTCTTCCATTAACTTTTAGAGGGCCGCCAGAGCAGTTCTTATTAACTTGAACGGAACCGTATTCAGAATGGGCGGATTTCCATTTTAGCGAGGTGAGACGCAGCGTTCCCTTTGGGCCAATTAGACGTGGTTCAATCCAATCCGCCCAGTCGCATCCGTACCCATTTCCACCATCACCAACAACAAGGTATAGATTCCTTGCCCCCTTAATATTTGCTTCCAGCTTGACTTGGTGTTCTGGTGTTTTTGATGTGACGATACCGCTTTTTACTAGCGGTAGATTTATCTTGCGTTTTCCATCAGTGCTTGATAGCCGAAAACGCTCTTTAATCGCATCGCGATTAAAATTTCCCGGAGGTTTATAGTCTTGGTTCTTTTCGAGGATCTCCAAAGTGACTGTTTTATCAGAAATACCGTCTACTGGCACTTCGTCCTTTGCACACCAAACAATGGCGTTTAGGACTACTTTGCGAAAATTTGGATCGCCCCAGTTCCAGTGATTGTGTCCACCGGTAAATCCGAATCCACGACCACCGTCAGGCCGCTCAGACGCCCATGCCATGTGCTGGATATCACCGCGTGCCATAGCCGCGCGTACATGCGGGTTTCCACTATGCGCACCATCGGGTCGCTGCATCGTGGATTTAGGCGGGTGCGCAGATAGGATTGGGGTGACTCCACGCATTCCTTCCCTAAAACGCATGTGGAAATACCACTCGTCATCAATTTCGAATGGCTTTACACCGTTGGATATTGGGTGTTGGGGCAGCTTTTCGTATTTTGCCACCCAGTGTGGGTTTACTGACCAATTCGTTTCAAAATAGCCACCGATCCAGTCAAGGAATTTCTCCCCCGACGGTCCCTTAGGCACTTCCACTCCATAGTGAATACAAACAACGCCTGCGCCGGCATCTACCGCTGCTTGCATTTCATTTAGCTTTGGATTTACAGGATGCCCCCCACCGCCGTCGGCGTACATTACAACACAATCAGCATCATTGAAAGCCTCTGGTGTTTTTGGCCATCCGTTTTTATTGACGGAAATGTCGTAGTGGGGCAGCGCGCTTCTGAGGCTGTTTGCAAGAATCATGCAACCAGCAAAGTGTTCATGTGATCCGTAACCGTGGCTAGCTGTTCCGGCTACGAAGACTATCTTTTTTTTTTCGTTGAAGAGGTCTTATCGTTCAGATGTTTGACCCGAAGGTTTTTGAATTGCACCAGCATTGGAGGCCCGGCATGCAACTGTAAAGCTAAAAGCCCCTTAGTAGCGGCTCGCTCTTTTTGGTTATCCACCACCTCAATTGTGACGTTTCCGTTGATGATGTGCGTCAGTACATTTCCATTAGCAATAATCGTATAGTCGTTCCATCCTTCTTTCCTGACGGATTTCACAATTTCAGCTTCTGCGGTTGTTTTTCCCGTTTCTGCTTTAGCACCATCAGCTTTAATTTCAACTTTGCTTCCACGCTTGGCAAGAACACCTCGGCCTCGCTCTTCATAGAGCGTACCGGTCCAGTTGTTATCTCCATCAAAATCAGCCTGATAACCGCCGATAACCCATTTTCCTGCTTCCTTGCTTCGGTACTGGATGCCCGAGTTACCACCAACAATACGGAATTGCAACCGCAATTCAAAATCTTCGAGCTCGCCGCCTCGCCAAATTACAAACGTATTTCCTTTGGTGGGGTTTTCTTTGGTTGTTTGTCCAGTAATGGCACCGTCCTGAACACTCCAAAAATCGGGGTTGCCATCCCATCCCTTAAGTGTTTTCCCATCAAAGATTTGTATGAAACCATCTTCTGCGTTACCCAAGGACGTGAAGCAAAACAGTAGTGCGACAAACAACAATGTGAGATTTCTCATCTAAACGATTCCATTTATAATCAAATGAGTTCAGTTTTAGCGCAATTAAAACACCACCCAGATGTGGTGTATCTTTTATATTCTATCGCCGTTCATAGCTTATTACCACGGTGCACAACCTATTGCTTGGTGATCACCTCACCATCGTTAATAAACGGAATTGCCAAGTGTATCGGTGTATTTGTTGAAGGGTCTATAACTGGCTGTCTTGAGTATTGTGTTACATATGCGCGCCGCATTTTATCTGTCCGATTCGGTCCGGAGCGATGGAACGTTAGACTGCTGAAGACGGCAACACTACCTTTGGGGACAACGACTGGTATTCCTTTCTCTTCGCCGAAATATCCGGCTTTGTCACCGGTAAGCGGATCTCGCACATGCTCAACCAGTCCATTTGATTCAGAATGACTGAAAGGGAGAATCCATGCGGTTCCGTTTTCGACGGTCATGTCATCTACAGCTGCCCAGCAAGTGATATAAGGATCGTGGGGGAACCCGAGGTAACCAGAATCCTGATGCCATGAAAAAGAAATTCCCTGTTCTGCCGCTTTGACTACATATTGATCGTAAAACAGATAGGCGTTCTTGCCCAATGTTTGCCTGCAGATTTCCTCCATCAACTGACTAAAGACGTACTGATCAAGCCCCGGAGCTTGCCTGAATTTTTTCGCGATATGATACCGTTTGCCTCTATGGCTGATATGGATGTGATCTGTACCCAAGCGGTCCATCTCATCATGCATGAGTTGTATGAGAACATCGCAAGATGATTCAAGTGTCTCCATTAAGGAGGCACTGATTACGGATTCAAGGATGAAGTAGCCCTCTGATTCGAATTGTGCCGCGTGCTCCGCGTTAACGTATTGCACAATTAGCTTCTTAAACTCCGCTTCGACCAATAGCTCGAGACATGTATTCCCTGGCGTGATTTATGACGTCACCAACGGCCTGGGTGCCGTCTACAATGGGGATGCCTCTAGGCGTTGGGTGCATAAATATTTCGACATGACGGTTATAGTTGATTTTTGCCAATGCTTTTACTGCCGGACCAAAATCGAGAACGCCCTGTCCAGGAAGTTGTAGAAGCTCAAGCGGCTTTGGCATGGGCTTGTGGCATCCCATTCCGTGCTGCCATGCATAGAAATGTACTAGCTTATCGTTTGAATGTTCTATCAACTGCGCAATCAGATTGTCATCCTGCGGTAGATGATATGGAGCAAGGGCAATTCCCAGGTGTTTGGATGGTGAGAAGTCGCAAAAATATTTGATTGAGTCAGCCGAACTTATCAGTGACCCGGAATGATTTTCTATTCCAATTGTTATGCCTAAGTCTTCCGCTAATTTGACCGGGTCTGACAGCGACTTAACGAAGTTGGACACCTTCTCTTTCAAGGTATCACCGTTGGCAGTTTTGGCGCCGCAAACGATTTGATGGCCACCAAATGCCTTTACAAATCTCATTTCGTGTTGCAGACGATAAGGACCAAGGTCATATCGAGTGGTCATACCCAGACGTACATCGTGCTCTTCCAATAAATCACGAAAACGATCGTGCCCCATCGCTTCGATTTGCTCGCGTTGATTAGCATGTCCCATTGGCCATATGTCAATCGACTCACTGCCAGTCCGCTTTACTTCTGGGAGGATTTCTTCGAGACTCGTTTTGCCATACATTGAACTCGCGAGCATATAGCGTAACTCGAAGGACTCTTCCACAGCGTTTACCGGTGAGGCTGCGTATGCAACGGCAGCGCCGGTTCCTTTTAGGAAACTGCGCCGGCTGGACTTTACCATTGTTAACCTATATTAAATTGGGGTTTGTTAGGACAAATGCTGCGTTCGTCTGGCAATGCGGACCTGAACGGATTCATACTTATGATGTAAGTTTCCCGAATCGAAGACTGACTGCCGCACCGCCTCCATGTCACTATCAGCGATCGCATTCTCAAAAATTGGTAACAGATATTCTACACCTATTCTTGATATTCTCATTTCAGCGGCGTCATAAAAGGAAGAGTGCACTTTCCTCGCATGAATGGTTCCGTTTGAATCACGTAGAGCGTCGGCGTCGAGAGACTCGATACTAAAACCGGTATTACTGTCGTATTGCAATGTTGACAGTACGTTTGATTGACCACTTTTCAAGAGATTTACTGCCTTGCTACCTAGCTGAGCCGCATAATATCGGTCGAACAACAAGGGCCGGCCACCACGTTGTGTATGACCGACTTTCCGAGTAAAAATGGAACTCGCCGCTCCTTGCATACCGCCGTATTGTTGGAAAAACGAGTCCGGGATGTTTGCAATCAAAAGGCGTTTAAGCCCTTCTGCCGCTCCGTTAAGCAGGAGATTACCTGCCGGGTCTGTGCTGTCTTTAGCGGAGCCAATTACATTTCCATCTGCGTCTACGACACCTTCTCCACAAACGATCACAGCATGTTTCTGCGACTTGTAGATTTCTCGCACTTTTTCGCAAAGGTGATTGGGATCAATTGCACTTTCGGGGATAAGGACGATGTCTGGCTGTCCATAAGACGCCCCAACTGCGATATAGCCGGAATGGCGCCCCATTACCTCGACGATGGCTACTCTGGAATGGCTCTCTGCTGTTGTTCGTACACGAGATAGTCCATCTGCGGCAACAAAGACCGCTGTGGCGTAGCCTGGAGTTGCATAGTTGATCATCTCACTAGGCAAGATTGCTCGCCGCTCTTCTCCTGACGCTTCGCTGCCTTCATTCAAATAGTTCAGTCCTAAATCGTTATCAATTGTCTTTGGAGCCAATGCGACGGGTAGAGAGGTAGAAAGGGCCTGCATTGCATTAATTGTGCCATCGCCACCTACGCAAATAAGTCCGTCGACCTTTAACCGCTTGAGATTCGTAATCGCCTTACGGATTGAGTTTTCGTCACTTGCGTCAACATAGTGCCGCGAAGAGCCAATAATCGTACCGCCCCATGTAGGGTCAAGCTCTGGAATCGTTACGCCCGACGGATTTAGCAAGACATGTGGTGCGGAATCATCAAATAGGGCCCTGTATCCACCGATAAGCCCGACCAGCTCAACGTCGATCTCGCAGCATTTCTTTGCTGCGCCGTATAGCGTGGCGTTGAGAGCGGGCGTGTCGCCACCTGCTGTTAAGATTGCGAGTCTCTGCATAGTGCTAGCTGAACAATTAATTAAGCGTGTCACTAACGTAACACAAACTTAATACCTTCGTAAAGTTTGCAGCGACTTAGGCGTCACGGACTCTATCTGCTAAGTCATTAAGCATCGAAGCTGTTTGCGTCATGAATGGATCTGAGATAGTTGTAAGTGAAGATGATACATCTCTGATGGTTTGTTCGCCAACAAGGGCCACTACATTCAGGACGCTACGCTCGGAAATTTCTACACCTGTGACAATAGTGAGATGTCCATCGATTAGCACATTTTGGCCATCGAGCTCTTCTGCAAGAGACACTAGAAGAGGATCGTTACGTAGTTCTATTTCCAGCATAGAGCCATCGGATAACTCAATTCCAGAACCGGTGGACTCGCCGCCAATGGCACTGAGATCGCCATAAAAGAGCTCACCCACAAACCCGTGATCAATTAGATTTTGCACGTAATTCACAGCAACTGTAGGGTCACCGAAAGTATCCATCACGTAATCATCGATATCGATTTCCCCAACGAAAACTTCTTCGTCAAAATCGTCTAACATGTCACCAAAATCGCCGCCATCCAGAACCCATTGCTCGTAGTCGTCCGGTGTAACTTGCTCGAGAACATAGTCATTTAGCTCCGTGGTGGTCGGATCGTAAGCATACACGTAGTTGTCGTAGCCGTCATATTCTCCGCTGTAATCTGGGATCTCATATTCGTCGTCCAGTTCATCTAACTCCTCGACGATTTCCTCAAACACTTCTTCACTGTAAGCAACTGATGGGTCGAATTCGAAACCAGAGTCCGCCTCCTGCACGCTGGGGTCGAAATTTGGATCGAGCTGTTGCTGAACGGTGTCAAAATCATCGTTCAGGCCTATAAATTCTTGATAAAAAAGCTCTTTCGAAGCATAATACGCAACCTCGAGTTTTTCCAATTGTGTATCTAAAGCTGGCGTGTTATCAATCGAGTATTCCAGAAAGAGGTCTAACTGAGCACGAATAGTGTCTGCTACCGTTTGAATTTGTTCATGCAAACCTATTATTTGGTCCGAAATCGCGATCAGCTGTTGATCAATTAAATCATGGTTTGATTCAAGGTAATCCGCCGCTATTTCGATCTTGTCTGAAAACTGATCTTCTGATAATTCTGGATAGTTCAGCTCATTAATCACCGTCAAGGCATCAACCGCGGCGAGTATTCCGTCTCCGCTTGTATCATAAAATGCACTGATCTTTTCAGAGTTTAAAGAAGTGCCATTTAGCTCGTTGATAATGTAAAGCGCATCGACGGGTGATATGTATGCGTCGTTATTTACGTCTACCGAGTCCAACGGATTTTGATATAACGCTATATCAGCTGCAAGAAGTAATCTGTTTTCCAGATACTCATATCGGAGCTTTTTATATCGGTGTCGCCTGGATTTCTGATTCTGAGTCATCTCGACTATTCCTTGAAAATCGGGCATTACAGTGCTATGCACTTTAATTACTTAGAAACGCAAAAACGAGCTTTTTCAAAGCTAGCACTTATAGTGGTATTTTCACGCTTTTTTTTGTGGATTCAAGGGGAAATATTCAAGTTGCTCGTTAGTAGTAATTCTAGATAGAAAAAACAGTATTATATGACGTATTTTTTAGGAATAACGGTGTTACCCGAATACTTTCAGGTTGAAGGTGTTGATTCTGTGATTTCGCGATGTTTGGCTGCCGGTGCTACAGCCATTGCGACGTCGCCTTACGTTATGCGGGAGGTATCGGCCGATCAAGGGCACCGAGAACCCCCAGTGGACGCTGGTGCTGGTAAGGTTCGACTATTAGAAAGACCATTATGGGGAAAGCACGAGCTTTGGGTTGAAACAACACCTAGCTATTCTCCAGACTTGCAACTCTATCAGGGTACTTCGTATCGACCACCAGAACGTGCTGAATGGGGTGTTTGTCAAGGCGAACTTATTGATCAAATCATCGCCGCATGCCACGAGGCGGGACTCGAGTTATATTTCCAAGTACAGGCGGCGATTCCCCCTGGTTATCGGGTGCAATTTGGCGGCCCATCAGATGAAGACGCTCCGAGAATGTTCGATAACCGTATTCCTGAAGGGCGTGTGGCAAAAAATGCATCTCTCGTCAGCACTAACATTCGTAATTACCAAACTGCACTATTAACGGACTTAACCAATCGCTACCCACTAATCGATGGGGTCCGGTTGGATTGGCCAGAATACCCACCGTATCGGCTCGATTCAATTTTTGTGGATTTTAGTACCCATATGGAGGAATTTGCCGTTTCTAATGAAATCTCTCTTCAGGAGATTAAGAGTACGGTTTCAGATCTATACAGCTTAATCCATCGAGGTTTGAGCAACGACGACCTGGAAGTTCTCGCAGGTTCAGGGGACTTATCAGCGTGGCTTGTCTCTCGCGGTATCAATATAGGACTACTAACAGAATGGTTTTCAATTAAAGCTCAGGCTGTAAGCACGCTGCTAAACGATGCGCAAGAGACACTTACGGAGAATGCATCTCCTGATTGCAAACTAATTGCACATGCCTTTCCTCCTCCGTGGTCCCGTTTGTCAGGGATGCACTTCAAGGATATCGCAAAGTGCTGTGACGGAATTGCAGTAAAACTGTACACGATGCACTGGTCGATGATGTTGAGGTATTATCTCGATCAGATCCACAACTTAAATCCAGAGCTTTCAGAGGAATTGCTCATAAAAGTCCTATATCAATACTTCAACATCAGTGACGATCCGTCGCCCGTGAGAATCATGGACGTGAAGTATCCGGGCCCTGAGGATCTACACGCGCGCGGCCCCGTTGTGCAGGCGGATAAGATCATTGAGGCACAACGGGAAGCTGTTGACACTCCGGTGTATGCACTGATCCATGGTTATGGCACGGTAGATGATTTCTCAGAACGGTTTGTAACAGCTTTTGATGCAGCAAATGGGCAATGTTGGCTCAACCGTTACGGATATCTTGGTGATTCCAAACTATCAGCGATAGGCAACTATGTGAGGGCGAGAAAATCTGGTGGTTGAGTCAACGCAGGACATTAGTAAAGGCCTCGATACCGGAATATCCTCGGTTAATGGCCGTTTCGCGTTGCTGGTTCTCTGCGGATTAGTATTCTGTTGGGCCAGTCATTACATGGTCAATGGTGACATTTGGTGGCATCTTCGCACTGGCCAGATAATTCCAGAAAAAGGAATACCAACGACAGATTGGTACACTTTTGCAAGCAGTGATTCTAAGTGGATTGACCTGCACTGGCTCTTCCAACTGATCGTCGCCGGCGTCTTTTCCTTGTGGCAAACAGAAGGTCTTGTGTTATTTAAGGCCATCCTATCGACGACCACTGTATTTTTTCTACTGCTGCCGTTTATGCGGGAAATGCCTTCATCTGTAATGATCATCCTCTCATGGCCATTCGTTTCTTTGTTCGCTTCAAGATTGCTTGTGCGACCGGAAATGCTGTCTTTCTTATTATTAGTTTTGACACTTTTGGTGATCCATAAATCGATGCAATGCATTACTTGGATATTCGCTTTGCCGATAATTCAGGTCGTTTGGGTAAATTGCCAAGGGCTGTTTGTTTTGCAATACGTGGTGATGGTATCGTTTGCCTTGCAGGTTTGTTGGTCTCAGGCCGTGTCCAAAACCCCTGTATATCTAGATAAAAAATGGAGAAGTAAATTCTTTTTCGTAGGTGTCTTTACAGGTATTGCAACGCTATTGAACCCGTATGGAGTTGAAGGTGCGGTCTTTCCGTTAGAACTTATGGAAAAGATGGGGGGCGATCATAAGGAGTTTTATCTTGAATACGCAGGTGAGATTCGGGGACTTGGTGAACTTTTCGCGTCCAATAGCGTCGATAAAGTATTGTCAATTCCAGCGGTGCTCCATTTATTGTTCGTCGCCGTCTTAACTCTCGCTGCGTTATTCCTCAATAGTGGTAAGAATTCCAAGACGATTTACCACACCTGCTTATTTATCAGCTTTGGTTACTTAGGTTGGAGCATGAGTCGAAATGACCCTCTGGTTGGATTGGTGTTTGCTTACATTACTTTGGCGAGGGTGTCCGCCGATAAACGTATTTTGACTGCTTTTAAATCACGCAATCAATCTCTTCGGCGATACGTCGTTGCATGTGCGAGCATGCTGGTCGTGTTTCTCGGATACGGTATCATTTCAGGCTCTTATCATCATGACCTGGAGTCCCCATTCGAGAAGAAGCCGTGGTATGGCGAATCAGTAATTTATCCGCACGAAGCCGCAAAGTTTGTAAACCGGCTTACAAGTATCGATGAGGTATATGCAGATCACGAGTTACTAGCCTCGTTATGTATATATCACATGCGGAGCGACCAGCGTGTTTTTGCGGATGCTCGACTAGAAGTAAATACGAAAGGCTCACTAGCTGATATGCGTGAAATACGGCGGTTATTGAACAGTGATATCAACGCAGCAATGAGGACGCTGGAAAACTACGGTAGCGGCACAAAAGCTTTAGTTTTTATGAATCACACATTCTTTAGCCCACAGCTGCCGAGTCTCCTGTCAAATCTCGCACAGAGTCCTGATTGGATCTGTGTATTTAGCGATAAATACTCCGAAGATGCGGGGCCTTCGCGGTTTATTTTGGGGGCTTCCGTATTTGTTCCGCGTGAAGTGGCCTCAGGAGCAGCCCTAACGTCCGTGTCCGTGGAACATCTCCTCAGCAAGCTACGTAACTAACGAGGCGCAATCGTAGTCGTAGATTTGTTATGATAAGGCTTTGTTTAGACTATCGTTTTCAACGACCTACAAACTTAGGCAATTTGATCATGCGTATTTTCGTACTCACACTTCTTACCTTTTCGCTAATGTTTACTTCACTTGAAGCTGCTGAATGGAAGTCGTTTCGGGGTCCTAACGGCGATGGCAGCACCCCAGCGGCTAATGTTCCCGCGAATTGGGATGCGTCTTCAAACATTGCTTGGAAAGTAAAGCTCGAAGGTAGTGGCTGGTCAACTCCCGTCATGCAGGACGGTAAACTATATCTGACCGTAGCGAGGCCATCTGTTAGCGACGGTGGTAATGTTTACAGTTTAGTGACTGAGTGCGTAAATTCTACGGACGGAAAGACTGAATGGTCGACTGAGATATTTAAACAAGGCGCAAATGCACCAGGAATACACGGTAAGAACAGTCATGCAAGTCCCACTCCTTTAATTCATCAAGATAAAATCTATGTGCATTTTGGTCATATGGGCACCGCATGCCTTTCGATGGATGGCCAGATACAGTGGAAAAATGATACCGTGAAGTATGCTCCGGTGCACGGTAATGGCGGTTCGCCGGTTATTTACAAAGACAACTTGATTTACAGCGTCGACGGTGCGAAACAAGCCTTTGTCATTGCATTGGATCGTAACAGCGGTAAAGAAGTGTGGCGATTTGATCGGGAAAGTAATGCGCCTCGGAAGTTTTCATTCACGACACCGTTACTGATAGAGAATGAAGTCGGTGCGCAGGTAATCAGCCCAGGAAGCGATGTAGTACACAGTTTAGATCCAAATAACGGCGAGCTGATATGGAAAGTAGTTTACGATGGTTACTCCGTGATTCCGAAGCCGATTTATGACGGAAAGTATGTCTATATTTGCACGGGATATAACACACCCTGGATATACGTTGTCGACCCGACGGGCAAAGGAGATGTCACCGATACGCATGTCGTCTGGCGTTCAAATAAATCCATTCCACATACGCCGAGTTTGATACTCAAAGACGAGCATTTGTATATGGTTTCCGATCGAGGGATTGCTACCTGCGTCGAGGCACATACCGGTACCGTCGTGTGGCAGGAACGTATTGGCGGAAATTATTCGGCAAGTCCGGTTTTAGCTGAAGGACGAATCTATTTTCAATCAGAAGCTGGCTTAGCAACGGTCATTCGAGCTTCTACAACTTTTGAGAAGCTTGGCTCTAACGATATCGGAGAGCGGACGCTTGCTTCATACGCAGTGGACGATGGAGCTATCTATTTGCGCAGTGATAAACATCTGTACAAAATTGCAAAGTGACAGGGTTAATTACTGATCCGTGGACATTCCGTTGATAGTATCGACAGTTTTTCGGGGCGTGTTAGGTTTCATAGCATCTGAACTTGGCCCACCAAGCACATCTGCCAGATGTATATGACATCCGGTCTCAGCTAGTTCATTCAAGTAGACGTCGTTGTAGTTGCCGGTGGGCAGAATTAGCGCTCGGTGGTCGACAGTCGGATCCATCCTATTAACTGCTGATGGGGATAAAAACTGTTCTAAGAAGCTTGCGTATTCGCTTTAAGCTCTGCCGCAAAGTCGCGATTCGGCTAGTTCATCACTTGTGAGCTACGCAAATCGTAGCCTAGTGGATTAGAATCCTGCGTTAAATGGGACATCGATTTGCCGAGAGATCATTAATCGCCTGTCACCCTGTTGCATTAAGAGATAAGCGGTAAAAGGTCGAGAAGCAGGACGTAATTGCGTCAAAACTGTGAACTTACCAGAACCATTGATCTTTACTGGCTGTGCATGTACACCGCCACCCTGAGATGCGTTGATCACCACAAAAAAATGACCCTTGAGTCGTTCGGCCGTCAATTGCTGGTAACGAAACGCGAAGCTCATAACCTGGACTTCGTTGCCTAGTCTAGGTACAACACCTTCAAGAACTAGTTCTACAAGGTTACGTGAAGTGAGCGTATTTGTTGCCTGACCAATTTCTGGTTTTTGCCGTATCGGCGTTGGCGCATTTGATCCTGTGTTTGCCATGGGATTCTCTGCTATGCTCTCCAGCATAATGGGCACCGAAGTAGCATCCGCACCTATTCCTTGTGGTGCTGGACTCGCATACTGGCCATTGGATTTATCAATTCGCGAATAGAAGTTGGCAGCCATCTTGGAGAACATATCACTGCTGGGTGCTTTTAGTCCGCCTTCTGTAAACAATCGGTACTCATCTCCTCCCACACCTATCATCTCTTCGTTTGGGTTTTTTAGCGTAGTTTCTCCGTAAGCCGGATTCCCTGGTATCGCGCCGCTAGGTCTGTTGGAATGGTCCATTTGTGAACTGGGGTCAGCCGTTCCGACCTCCATCATCTGTTGATATTCCTGTTGGTCATAAGCGTTCCCAAATCCTTCACCACTAGGTGCGGTTAAGAAACCCTCTCGTTTGGGATCCCGATTTTGACTACTAGAATTGGAATTGTCCGGCCGGATAGTGTCGTCTTCGACACCTTCTTTTGTGAAATCCTCATTCGGAAACGAGCTTTTAGATTCCAGTGTTTTCTTTGGCAGGATACTTGCGACGTATGTACCTACGCGGTTGCAGCCGACTCCAGAAGCGCAGGTCATGATGATCAAAATGAGGTGAATACGACGCACTAGAACTTAGCCTTTTTAGGGTATTGTAACCGCTATCACGAGCTTACCGTAATTATCGCCGCGAATCAGTATTAAACAAAGCGCAACTTACAATCGGGAATTACTTGTTACCGGCAGATAGGATAGTCTCTTTGGACTCTTCCCAGTGTGCAAGCCAAGCTTCTTTTGCTTTTTTCCGAGCTTCGTCATCAGCAAAACCAATTGTGTTAAGGGTAAATGATGACCCGCTCAACCGTATGCGATCGAAGCCGAACTTCTTATGGTCTGCTTTAGCGATCAAGATAATCGTCGCTAACGCGACATCCCTGATCTGCGTGGAGTATTTGACATTATCCACCGTTTGTGTCGTTCCACAGAATGATGCGTCATCCAACAGCCGCATCAAACGTTTTATATGTGACGGATTGCCAAATTTACTGTACAGCATGAGTGCATACTGGCGTACATGGCATGGCAAATTCTTATCGTTTAGGGCTCGGTCAGCTGCAACCAGTCCATCTTGAATATCGTAACGCAGAGCGACACTCAGCCCAATTTGTAATGCGGTTCCTTTAAGGTCCAGCAATACAGACGCGACGAGTTTCCGGAACATGTCGGAGCGTACGCCGCGGACCGGTATATAGCCTTTCTGAGGGTCTCGTGACACGAGCTCCTTGCTAAACAACTGATGGCTCATAAGCGACGCGACATATCGCATATTTAAATCACTTAACGTCACGCCATCAAGTTTGGTCGCCAATAGTATTGCGGCCATATTTGCTGACGAAAGTTTACCTAAGAGATTTTGTGGTGTTCGCTGGATTTGATGTGTTCTTTCGGAAACGAGGCGAGCCACGGTTTTTGGTGCAACCTCCAAAAGACGCATTATTTTAGGTTCCGCTCGATGCATTTCTACGAGAATCCGGCGGGCATCTCCCTCCTCGCCAATGATATCCTTTAATATGTACCAACCTGGAATTGCGTCGCCTTCATTCTCTGCGCGAAGAAAACGTTGAAGTTGTCGCTCAAAATCCCTGTCCTTTACAAGTTCAAGCACCTTCGCCGCGCGAAATCGGACTTCGCGGCTGGGACTTTCCATTGCCCGTTGTAGCTTTGGTATTGAGTCGCCGCCAATTTCAATCAATCGCTGCATAGCTTTTTGCCGCTCGACGAACCCACCGGAGCCCAGAGCTTGTATCAATGCATCAACTTCTTCCTGTGTCGATTGTGACGATGTGGTCGAACAAGACCGGTCCTGAGCGATTGCCGCTTGAGATAATGCTGACAAGGAGACAACGATTGTGCAAACGACGGCTCGAATTACGCATTGACGATTCATGACATTATCATACGCAACAGGACAAAACACTGCCATTACTACTCACGATGCTTGCTCATGAAGTAGCCATCGCCATTTCTAATGCGTTATGAAGATCATTCTTTAGATCAGCGGGTGACTCTAGGCCGACCGAAATACGGACTAGCTCATCGGTTATCCCGTGCAGGAGCCGATCTTCTCGATCATAACTTGCATGCGACATTGTTGCCGGCTGTTCGATCAAGGACTCGACCGCGCCGAGGCTCACAGCGAGCTGAAAGAGCTCGGTGCTATTCGCCATAGCGCGAGCTGAATTCAAGCCGCCAAGAACTTCAAAGCTGACCATAGCACCAAATCCACCCTTCATTTGTTTTACGGCAACATCGTATCCAGAATGTTGCGTCAGTCCAGGGTATAGAACGCGTGACACCCGATCATCCTCTTCTAGCCATGCTGCAATTTCCAATGCAGTCTCGCATTGTGCACGGACTCTTAAATCTAACGTCTTCATCCCGCGACTAATGAGAAATGCGTCGAAGGGGCTCATGACGGCTCCCGTCGCATTTTGTATGAAGTACAAGTC
>PBIV01000054.1 GCA_002720935.1 Rickettsiales bacterium
CACCCGCGATAAATCCTGTAGTCGGCTTTTTAATCTTTGATTGCTTTAAGAATTCAGCAGCCTCTTCTTCTGCATCTTGGATTGTACGGTTAAAGCCCGTGATAAGGCTGTTGAATTAGTTGTACGATATAAACCAGGAACAGAAAGATTCCTTAAGGCGGATCCTGTTCGAATTAGGCAGATTTTAGGAAACCTCGTCAGTAATGCGATTAAGTTTACCCCAAAAGGGCACATTATTTTGACGGTCACTTCAGAACAAGAAGACAGTAAAGCCGCGTCATTAACATTCATGGTTGAAGATACAGGGATTGGCTTAACACAAGAACAACAAGAAAAAGTCTTTGAAAAATTTGCACAAGCTGATAACTCAACCACGAGAAAATATGGTGGCACGGGCTTGGGGCTTTCAATTTGTAAAAGCCTAGTTGACTTAATGGGCGGTGAAATAAAGCTCGAGAGTAAAGAAAATGAAGGCTCAAAATTCTCATTTACAATTCCCCTTAATAAATCAGAAAAACTGAATAAGCCGAAAAAAGACTATGAGAATTTAAGGCCAGTTCGTGTGCTTGTTGTCGATGATTTATATGTTGTCAGAAAGCTTGTCACAGAACGTCTCACATATTCGGGGATTAGGTGTGATGAAGCGGAAGATGCACATCAAGCGTTAACCTTGATGGTTGAGGCATCACAAACAAATGATCCTTATCAGCTTGTTATTATTGATTATCTAATGCCAGATTTAAATGGGGAGAAATTAGCATCGGTTATTAATGATCATGAAGATTTAAGAAAGGCATGTTTGGTCATGGTAACATCGGCAGGAACACCATTGGCGGATGACAGATTTTCGGAAAAAGGGTTTTCTGCTTATCTGCCAAAACCAATTAGTAATGAAGCCTTTATCTATAATCTTGCCTATATTTGGGAGCAATATAATAAAGGTATGAAGAATGAGCTGATTAAATTTGATAAATTTTCAAGTTTTGACACCGTCATAAATGATGAAGAGCTTGATTTAACAGGCAAGAAAATTCTTATTGCAGAAGATAACATCGTAAACCAAGCCTTTATTAAAGAGATTTTGGAAGAAACAAATGTTGAATACACAATAGTACATAACGGTGTTGAAGCCGTAAATGCAGTGATTGAAAAGTCTTTTGATCTCATCATTATGGATTGTTTAATGCCAGACATGGATGGGTTTGAAGCATCAAGAAAAATCACAGATTTAAAAACAAAAGGTGTGATCAAAGAGGTTTCAATTTTGGCTCTGACAGCGAATGCGATGAAGGGGGATCGTGATAAATGTTTGCAAGCTGGTATGAATGATTACCTTTCAAAACCAGTTCGAAAAAAAGAACTAAAAAATAAAATTGCATCTATGATTTTCGCTGATTCAGATAAACAAATGTTAGGCAAAACTAAAGCCCCACAAGAAATTAAACCAATGCTTAATAATAGCGGTATTGTGTCTACGCAAACCAGTGTTGCAAATGTTATAGGTCTGAACAAAAAGATAAAACCAACACACAAGAATGATTATCTTGATATTGATGCGGTAAATAATGCTAAAAATATTTTGAAAGATAAATACGGCGACATGGTACAGGTTTATATTGAAAACAGTAAGGAGAGGATTTCTGAAATCCAAGAGGCAATATCCAATAAGGATATCGAAGCGTCTATCAGACCAGCGCATACGTTAAAGTCAACAAGTAAACAAATGGGGGCATTGTATCTCTCAAACCTTGCCAAGGATGTTGAATATTCATCAAAATCTTTACAAGCAAACTCCATTATTAATCAACAAGATTTTGATCGTTTAAATGATCAGCTTAAAGAGATATTGATATGTCTTAGTGATACTGAAATGGCCTTTAAGAATATTGATCTTTAGAAAAATTGTTTTGCGAGATATCAATACCGCGCTCGTACAATATATCTTCAAAGTTTCGCAAACTTAGCGGATAACGTACGTAAT
This sequence comes from Rickettsiales bacterium, assembly GCA_002720935.1. Lineage (GTDB taxonomy): Bacteria > Pseudomonadota > Alphaproteobacteria > Micavibrionales. Next base: position 1,982 of record PBIV01000054.1, read on the forward strand.
ATTGTACAGCTAATTTAATGATTTCAGTGCTAGTTTTGAAATATTTGAAGTGTTTTTTTTGCTCATAATTGAGAATATTATGTATAAATTACCAAAACAATGAATGATTCATCCAGCAATATTTCTCAAGCTTTAAAAGAAAGTGGGGAGAGGATTGTAGAGCATTTGTCAGAGGCAGGTAAAGCCGTTTCAGGTGAAATTACAGATACTGTAGGGAATATGTCTCGTTCGGTTACACGGTTTACGGTATTCCTTGTCTGAACCGTTTGAACTCTGTCGAAATTGTACCTTCATTCATATTAAAGGGTATAATGTATTGATGTAAAATGAATATGGCTAGTTTGAATTTAAAAAATACCCCCAAACGTACCCCCGATAATTAATTAATGTGTTTAACTATAACGGGCTTGCATAAAATATACATAACACCAACAGTATTTAACATATGCACAATTCTAATGCTTGATAAACTTTACAAAATCTCTTTATAAGTGTGTTTCTAGCGGGTCAAAAACCGACCTGGAAATTAATCCTTAAAGCCTTAGATATTTTTATAACATTCTTCAAGGTAATAGAAGTTTTGCCACTTTCTAATAATGAAATCGTTGAGCGATGAACACCAGCTAGTTCCGCTAATTTTTCATGTGAAAGTCCTTGCTTTAATCTCTCTTCCTTAACCTTTTTTACAATGTCTTGTATTTTTTGATCTACTTCATTCATCAAAAATGATTGTTACCTTATTGACAGATCAAAGATACGTGAATATATTCACATAAAATACGTGAATATATTCACAGGAATGTAAACCATGTCAAAAGAAAAGAAAGTACTTATTTTTGCCCCAGATAGTCCGCACACAAAAAAATTTATAAATATGATAGATGGAATATTAGATTATCAATTAATTCTTCAACAGAATGATCTAAATTTAGACTATGGCAATAAAACAAGTCGTATAAAAAATAAAAGTATTCAATCATTATTCCAAATAATGAAAAGTCTTTGGTTTAGCCCGTTTAAATATGATGTAGTACATCTTCATTTTATCAATTTTACAGCTTTCATCGTTTCTTTATTATCAATAAAACCTATCATTGTAACCGCTTGGGGGTCAGATGTATTAGTGGTGCCTGAAAAAAAACTGTTATACAGAATGATGATAAAGTTCGTCTTATGGCGTTCAGAAATCATAACAGCAAATAGCTCTCAAACCATGAGAGTAGCAATTAACATTCTCGCGCCAAAACGTAAAGTTAACAAAGTCCATTTTGGTATCAACCAATACTGTAAAAAAACACCCCATCAAGAAAAAGAGAATCTAATTTATTCTCCACGAAATCATGCCCCACTTTACAACATAGAAAAGGTAATCCATTCTTTTGAAGAGTTTTATAAAAACAACCCCAGCTGGAAGCTTGTTATTTCAGGAAGGGAAGACCCAACAAAAACCCCACAATTAAAAAAAATGGCGCAAGGTCTCCCCATTGAGTTTACAGGGTGGATAACAGAAGAAGAGCACGCCTTATGGTTATCAAAAGCTAAAATCGTTGTTTCAATCCCATCAAGTGACGCCCTATCTGTAACACTTATGGAGGCAATATATTCAAATTGTGTTTGTTTTGTATCCGACCTTAATTCAAATAAGGAAGTTATTACAGAAGGCATGAATGGATTCATATCAACTCAATTCGACCTGCATGAGAAAATAGATATTAAAATGATGGAAAAATTAAATGAAAAAATTTCAGAGACGTGGACGTTTGAATACCAAAAAAAATCATTCCTTAAAATTTATAAAATAATATAGATGAACGCATATTTTATTCCAAAGATGAAATATAAAATCATAAACAATATCCAATTATTAAGAGCGTTAGCCGCAATTAACGTTATTATTTTTCATACAATTGGAACTTCTACACTATATGATTTAGATACTAATTTCTTAAGCTACTTTGAAGGCTGGGGTAAAAATGGGGTTGATCTATTTTTCGTTATATCAGGGTTTGTCATTTACCATAGCCATCAAAATAAAAAATTAGAATTTAAGGAGTTTATAAAAGCACGTTTCATAAGAATCATACCTGCCTATTATATTTTAACTACGGTTTTTGTTTTATTAGTCTTAATTCTACCGAGCTTATTTAAATCCTTCTCTTTAGGTGCTGACCATTTAGTGAGCTCATATCTTTTCGTTTCAAATTTATTTTTAGACAAAAACCCAGTCTTGTATCTTGGGTGGACATTAGAATGGGAAATATTCTTCTATTTCCTTTTTGCATTTTCAATTTTCTTAAAAAATGAAAATTTAAAGATTTTCTTCTTAATAACAACTATCTTTTTAGCAACCATAATATTCAGCTCTAGCCTTATAGGGTTGGAATTTATTTTAGGAATTCTAATTGCTAAAATTTACCATACTGATATCAAAGTAAAGAATCCTCAATTATTACTTATCGTAGGTCTAATCCTGTTAAGCGCATCAATATTCGTTAACCTAAATATTGACCGTTTTTTTACTTGGGGTATTCCATGCTCTTTAATTGTCTGTGCTTGCCTATACATAAAACAAACGAGCAATAAATTACTTATATACTTAGGTAACGCTTCGTACAGTATTTATCTAATACAAGTATTCACTATACCTGCATTTTACAAAATAGTCCTCATGACAAAATTACCAATTACAAACGACATACTAGCCTTTTTTTGTATCGTTGGAACTGTTGTAGTTGGATCTACATTTTACATTTTAATAGAAAAGCCATCTCATACTTATTTTAAAGGATTACTGAGGAGGAAATAAATTGAAACAAAAAATAAAAACCTTTTTACAAAACAGAAAAACGGCTGTAGGTATTTTCTTTGCTTCGCTAATAATCAATAAATCATCAAAAAAAACTTTTTCCAACCCCCCATTTTCCTTTTATAACCAATACCTGATTTTCATTGGCTACTAAGAACTGTTTTAAAATGTTTTCATATAGTTTCATAGTGAGCTTAGGTTAATTTAACTTTTTTTTTAATAACTTAGTTCTTTCGCTAGGCATAAATAATACTCTATTAGCCAACAAGCCTTCAGGATACTTATGTATTCCGGTTGTTAAGATAACTTGACATTTTTTATCTTTAATCTTTTCAAACTCTTCAAGGCATTTAATAAGATTTTGATGTTCTATTCCATTAGCTTGTGGAGTATCTATAAGGAGAAAGCGAGGGAATGGAATATTTGTGTTATCTATAGATAGTTTCAAGAGGGTTAAAAAGTACATCAGTCTAACCTGTACATTTGCGCTATGCTCTCTATATTCTCCCTCATTGATTTGTGGCATGTAATCATCAATGCTTATTCTAGCATGACTACAGCTTTGTAAAGTATTTTTCATTAGCAGGTTATATATAGTATTAAAGTCTTTGATCTTAGACTTTATATCATCCTGTGCTTGCAGCTCTTTCTTAATTTTTTCACTCTCTAAGTCTGTAACTTTACATTTGGCATTGCTGTATTTTTCTTGATAGCTTTCATATTTGCTTTCTATCTCAAGAATATTATGTAGATCAGCTATTTCTTGGCGGACTTTTAGAATTTCATCATCTATGTCATTTATTGTTTCTAAATCAATTGTTTCATCTATTCTAAACAAATATTTTTTGAGGTTTTCTTTATAAATTGTACTTGTTTCTTTTAATGAAATGATTTTGTTTTGTGTTTTAAGTATTTCGGAATTACAATCATTGATAGCGATTTGCACAGTTTTGTAACTTTTGATTTTTGATTTTAAAATATCGTTATATTCCTCTTGAGTGTAAAAAAATCTTTCATACCTTTCTTCCTCGATCTTGCTTCCACAAACACAATGATTTTTCGGGCGTTCAACTTTTGTTAGACAATAAGGGCAAGTGTCTGGCGTAAATAGCCCTAATTGATTATGTGTAAAAATCACTTTCATTATTTGTTCAATAGAAGCGATTGTTTCTTCTTCAATTTCTTTGATTTTTTTTCTTTCCGAATAAAGACTCATAATACGGCTACTCTCATCCGATAGTTCTATTTCAGCGTCGGATAATTTTCTTTTGGCCTCTTGTATGTTTTGCTCTAGATATGAGTCTTTATGCCTATTTTGTTTGAAAGTCTTTCTGTGTGAATGTAGTCTTTCTAATTGTTTTTCTAATTCTTCGACCTCTTTTTGCAAAAAGATACTATTCTTTTTTTCTCTTTCTCCGCGAATTTTTATTGCTAGATTTGAATACTCATCTAATAAACTCTTTGTTAAATTTTTGTTTTTTTCTGCTAATTTTAAGTTAGAAATTGTTTTATATAATTCGTTAAATTTCTCACCAATTAGAAGTTCAAAAACGGCTTTTCTTAAGTCTTTTGAGTCGTTTACAAAATTACGCTTTTCGTCGGGCTTTTTGTATATCTCATTCGCGTCCGTTGGTTGGTCATAATACATTAATCTCATTAAATCTGTAAAATTGATCATAAAGCTTCGATAACCACAGTGCACTTCAACAGGTTCTATTTTAAGTTTTTGCAATATCCAGTCTGAAAAAGTATTTTTGTTGTCAGGGCTACGATTTATGCTTAGAGACAGATCTTTTTCTTCATCAGGTAAAATTGTTAGTTCAATTTTTCCGTTATCATTTATTTGCTCAGTAAATGAGCTTACTAAAATATTATTGTTAGCAAAAAAACGCCTTATTAGATAGGGCTCTTCTGATAGGTAAATGTATAAATCAACATAATTATTTGTGTCTCCCGCAATTTCTTTTTGGTATTCTTCTGAGCCAGAATTAAATTTTTCTACTTTTCCCCCAAAAGCAAAATAAATTAAATCGCAGAGTGTTGTTTTTCCAGTTCCATTAAAGCCCTCTATTAAAACAATACCGTCTTTTAGAAGTGGCGATTCAAAGAAGTAATTATCTCCAGAATATATAATTTTTCTTATTTTTAAATTTTCCACAGGTTAAGGCCTCTATCCTCATATAGATTTTCTAGAAAAGTATCTAAATTGATTATACTAAGCCTTTTTAAGCTTTTTTTTATCTGTTTAGCATTTGAGTATTCAGCTTTAAACATGTTTTTGTTATTAATAAACTCTTCAATGTTTTTTTTATTTAAACTAACGTCTATACTCTGTTGCTTGCTATTCTTTTTTAAATTGATAATAGATCTTTTTTCCATAGAGAAAAGTAATTTTAGTATAGCGCTGCGCCTTGATAAACCTCTAGTGTAGCTCTCGAATAGAATATTCTTATCGTAAGAACTTAATATTTTATCTTCACTATAATTAATGATTCTAGCTAATTTTTTGTTAATGACAAACTCAATTAAAAATACCAATTTTCTGTAATCTTTAAAAAACTTTTCATCAACGCATTTCAGCGTTTGTAATAATATTAAAATTGAATAACAAAAGAGATAGAAGTCATCTCCGGATAAATACATTAATCTTTTTTTTGCATTGATATTAAATGTCATTTTGATCCTCATCAAAAGATAAAAAACAGCCGTCGAATAAATCTAATATTAGGCCTTCAACAGTTATAGAATTTGAGGAACTGTAATTATAGTCCTGTTTTAGTTTTTGAATGTTTGCACAAGAAAGTTGTTCCATTTCTTTTAGGGCATTATTGATATTCTCATCTTGTGTGAAATCGATTTTTTGTTGTGATAAAAAATCTAAGCATGATTCATAGGTCCTGTATTTTAATGACAACATGCTTTTATCATTTTCTTTTTGCTCAGCTCTTGAGGTAACTACTTTTCTAGCGAAGTAACCTAATCTTTTAGTACTAAAATCAGGCTTAACCGAATATATTTTTTCTTCTACGTTTCTTTTGTCATTTATCTCGATACTTTCGAGTTCTTGCCAAGTGGGATCGTTTTTTTGTGATGGGCTTTCAGATTCTACTCTAATGAAAATTGACTTAATTTCGGATGAGTGTAATAGTTTGTTTACAAATCCTTCTTTATTTTGCTTTTGCTCAAGATTCTCCATTATTTGGCTAAATATTAGTTCCTCTTTATTGTGGTGATTGCATGTGAAAAATTTAGAGTTTCTAATTTTTTCTAATACACGCTCTTTTAAATTTTCTTCATTTTGTTCGCCAAACTTCCAAGAAATGCAACTCAAAAAGTTCTGAAAAGATTCTAAGCTCATTTCCTCTAGGTCTGAAAGGAAACCCGTTGTTTTTTTGCTTTTATATTGTTTTTTATACTCATCAATAAGGCATTTTTTTATAATTATCAGTATCTCATCATTTACTTTTTTGTCTCTTGTCAATATTTCAAGGATAGGTTCGTCGGGCAGGTCTGGATATTCTGTTCTTTTATTTTCTTTCGCCACTCCCGCAGTTGTATAAAAACAAAAATTAGTAGCATTATAATCTTGTTGACATTGCCCTAAATAAATATCGAAAAACGCTACAAGCGTGTTTTTAACTTGTCTTGAAAAAAGAGAAAAATTCACCCGATCGTTGTAATTTTTGTTTTCTTCATAGTGATTACACTTTTCTGATGTTAGATTGTCCTGTTGAAAAGTATCTTCAAACATTTCAACGCCTGTATAAAAACAATGCTCATCTTTAATCGATAATTTATCAAAAATTAGATCTACAGCTCTTATTCTCTGAAGACGAAATCCTTTTGTTTTATCTGAAGCTTCTCGATTGATATATTCCATTTCCAACTAATCTTAATGCTCATTCTTATTATCTAAATTTTTTTAAAGTATCATATATGGATATTTAAATAGAGAAAAATATTTAATCTAATGTTTTGTAATATACTTGTTGAATGTATTTAAAGATATAGATTTTAAAAAGTACTTTTCCCAACTCTGTTCTAAGCGAATCTTACTGTCTTCTAAATGTATGTCAAAATTAATAAATATTTCTTCACTTTAACCATTTTTTAAACTAAAACCTGGGAAAACCTGAAATTGCTTAACTTTTACTAAGTTTAGTTGTCTTCTTTTGACATTCAATAATATGCATTTAAATAAGATAAAGTTTTGCTTTCAAATATTTACTTTTCTGATTTGCAAATTTTATGTTTTTGAGGTGCGGTAAAACCAGTACCAAATAGAATTTGGTCAGTATATAAGCCCAATCTTCTTTCCATCATACCAAGGTAAATCAATTTAAATGTTCGGATTTGCCAATAAGTTAATATTTTTTGCAGTCCTATAATGTCTTTTTTATATATTCAAACATTAACTAATTAGAATTCAAATTCAAAGTAAGAGATTTTTTTAATGCTTAATAACTTATTGAAATTGAAGTGTATTATTTGATATTTTTTTAAGTAACTCAGAGTAGCTTTATAAGTAAGTGGTATTTTATGAGTTTGTTTATTTGCCCTTAGTTTCTTGATTTAGTTTTTCCAGCCTTTGTTCTATTTTGTATATAAGATCATTATATGTGAGCCGAAATTCATTTTCTTTAAATTTCCATTCTGCGTTGAGAGACAAATCTTTTTTCGCTAGTTCTACTAAGGTTTTACTTTGTTCTGCACTTTTTTTCTGAAGTTCCTTCTTCTTTGCAATTAATAGATGCTTATTATCACAGTGTTCTAGAATAAAACTAAGTTCCCTTGTCATTATTTGGTAGCAGTCATGGAGAACGTGCAATGATGACCATTGTGAAATATATTTTAGTAGGCATAAACCTGTAAAAAGTGAAAATAATGATGCTATAAATATACTAAAGTAACTATGATAACCATTATTTGATACTCCACCCCATTCGTATGGCAGAATAGACAGTATTCCTAAGCCGCCATGATAAAAGACTATTAACAACGTTAATGAGGCAATTATAGTTACTAATCTGTTTGGCAAAGACATTAAACTAGTACTTCTAAGTCTATAAAATAAATTATCATTTGGAGAAAAGCGTAACAAGCCAGCTATAAATGATAGACTTAAAAGCATACATAATGCCAACATCAAAATTAACGTTTTTATAATAATCATAAATTCTTCTCCCTAAACAAAATCACCAGAAGCTACGTCTCTTCTGGTGACCGGGAGTTGATAAATCGCCAATAGTCGATCGCGAGGGCCTTTAGGCATAAGCCCTGAACATACGCCAACGCCTCCCGGACATAAGCCGAGAAGCGATACGTTTCGGACGCATCAATCCGCTATTGGTAAGGGTTATCAAGCCCCAGCCTTCTCAATAGAGAATAGCTATAAAGAGTTTTACAATAATAGGAGTAAATAGCAAGCGATGAGTTTGTTTATTAGCTTTTTTTATCTCTATTAAACTGGCTAATACGGCAAGAGTCAGAGCAAAAACGTTTTCCTTTTCTGTATGTATAATATTTGTTGCATTTAATATTCTGACATACATCCAATTTAATTCCGCGAGCGTTTGATTCCACTAATGTGGCTATTAGAGCGCTCTTTAAGTCTGCGGCCTCGAAAACAAGGGTGCGTAGATCTTTGTTAAAATGCATAGAAGTACCAATACGGAAACATGAATGTTTGGCGAGAATAGCTAGAAGTACTCTAGTCTTTTCCTGCTTAATAATGTTACTGCGCTCAACTGCATTATCTTTGTAATCTATAATCCGATTAGCGAGAGTTATAATGGGTGTTATTGCGTGGATCTCATTATCTTTAGGGAATTCTTTGTTTTTTATTTCTTCTAATGGGCCGTATTTTTTAACAAACTTAAGAATACCTTGTTCGTGCTTCTGATAGCCTTCATCTATTGGGATTCTAAGGAACTCAGATAAAATATTCATCCGCTCTGAAAAGGGTTTCTCAAAGAAATCATATGTTTCAGTGCAATCCTTATTCTTTTTATTGCTGGGCTTAAAAACTATTTTTGCGTAAGGGTAGTAATCAATCTCATCGAAGTTATTGATTTTGCTACATCCATTATAGTCTATGTCTAGCAAATACTTTTTTTGATCAGGGGTGGCTTTTTGCCCGCGTTCAATTTTTAAATGCCCTATAAAACGATTTGCAGTAAAGCGTATCGTATTTTCTTTATCAAATATTTTATATAACTCTGAATAGCTCATATTACTTAAGTCTTAGCATAATATTAACGGAAATTATACTTTTATATGAATTTAAGCGTTAATAAATTTGTGTTTATATCATTACATCCAAACGGAAGTAATAACATTTAGATGAACTTTGAAGGAGGTTTGTAATGAAAAATAGAATTTTAAGATTAAAAGAGGTTATGGATTTGGTGGGGTTATCAAGAAGTACTATTTATTTGAAAATGAAATTAGGTGAGTTTCCAAAATCCATTGAAATAAGTCAGCGATGCATTGGTTGGACCCAGAGCAGTATTGAAGAATGGATTGAAGATAAAATTAAGAAATCCTAGGAAGTTATAGGATATTTTTAAGATGGATTCAGCTAAAGAAATATATGGGGCTGTTGCTTTACAGAAATTATGTAGATTAGTAGCCATGGACACAAGGATTAAGCCGGCTGCAAAGCGCGTTTTTTTGACGATGTTAAGTTATGCCAATATTAAGACACTATCTTGTTATCCTGTTCAGCAAACCATTGGAGATGATTATGGGATTAGCAGGCAAGCTGTTGGGCAGGCCATAAAGCAGTTAGTGAGAAATGGCTACATTATTAAAAAAACGTCTATTTCTAAAACTGGAACAGACAACACATATTATTTTAATATATATCTAGTTCAAGTATGTGGTTTGTGGAACTACAAGGTGAAAGCTCCAGAGCTTGCGACGGTATGCAATCTTAAAGACTTTACAGGGTGGAAACTTCCAAGTGTTTCAGGGGGTGCAAGCTCTAAAGGTTTCACTAAAAATAAAAGTTATAATAAAAAAAATAAAACAGATCTCTTAAAAGATAAAAATGTTTTGCTTGGCAAGGAGGAGAAGGTTGATGTTTCTGTGCCCAAAGATCAAAACTCAGACAAATATTATAGTATGTGGGGGGGGTAAGGAAATTAGTAAAAAATTAGAGCCTTATTTTTGTGAGCTTAGTCGTTTATGGCGTGTAACTAAGGTAAATGCCTTTGAAAAAGGACTTATACATAAGTTTGAAGGTTTGACAAAGGAAGAAAAGGTGGTCCGCGCAATAGAAGCTTTTAAAAAAGCAATTAATGAAGCAAAAATAAAAAAATTATAGTTTATAAGACTATAGATATACTTTTGATGTCTTTTTTCATGGTAATATGTTTTGCGTATGTGTGGTTAACAATTATTTTCAAAGTTAAGTAAAAAAGTGTTTACCGGAAAAATATCTGGAAGTTATTGGTATGACATGTTTTTATTAAACTATACTAAAATTAGGAATTAATTGTGGGCTTAGAGACATTTATTGAACTTAATCGAACTTTTGTAAAGTACTCGCAAGATGATGCTCAAGATGCGTCTGGAGATAGTATAGAGCATAGCGATGCCCTTGGTCTTAAAGTAATTGATGATTTAAGCTGGGATGATTTGTTTGAGAAGCGCCGTGTAGTAATATTAGCCCCGGCAGGTGCAGGTAAAACCTCAGAAATTCGTAAAGCCGCTATCAAACTGAGATCAAAAGGAAAGTCAGCTTTTTTTTTAAGGATAGAGCATTTATCGGATAATTTAGATGGTGCATTTGAGGAAGGTGATGTATCGGAATTTGAAGAGTGGTTAAAAGGTAATGATGAGGGTTGGATTTTCTTAGACTCTATCGATGAGGCTAGATTGAAATCCCCCTATTGTTTTGAAGAAGCTGTTAGGAAAATTGCAACTACGCTGAAGCCTAAAAAACAAAGCGTTCATATTATAATGACTAGTCGTATCGAAGCTTGGAGACGTAAAACAGATTTGGATTTATGCAACAAACAATTTGAATATATTTTACCACAAGAAAAAATCGCTCAAATTGGAGATAGAACAATTTCATAGGATTCTATTGTCTATGATCGCAATCAAACAAAAGAAGAAACACAAAATAAAGACATAAAAGGTACATTTGAGATATATTTTATCCGTGATTTAAATGAGAGCCAAATTGAAACCTTTGCTCGGAAACGAGTTGAGTCCAATGTTTCTGGTTTCTTGAACGATATAAATAGACAAGATACAGGAGTTCATACCGCTAGACCTCAGGGCTTAATCGATCTTATATGGTATTGGGAAAAGTATGGATGTATAGGATCTCCGCTTGAGCTTATGAGGAAAAGCGTTGAAAGAAGATTGGTAGAACGTCGTCCAAATACTGAAATTGTAAGTAATATTTCAAAAAATAAAGTTCGAGAAGGGCTTAAGCTTATAGCCGCAGCTTGTACTTTAATGAAAGAGGCTGTAATTGCCATACCTGATGAAGATAATAATGTGGGTATTGATATTAGAAAGCTTTTATCTAACTGGAAACCAGATGAATGTAATACTGTTTTAGGGCGTCCTATATTTGGCGGTGCAATTTATGGTGCAGTACGATTGGATAGGCCAACAAGAGATTTTTTGACAGCGGAGTGGCTCAATGACTGTTTAAAACGAGGCGCACCTAGAAAGGATATAGAAAATTTATTTTTTCAAAAAACTTATGGTGTTAAAGTTTTAGTACCCTCGATGAGATCAGTCTTGTCTTGGCTAATGATATTCGATGAAGAAATTAGAGCGAAAGCATGTAAAATAGAACCAGAAATTATATTTGATAGTGGAGACCCAACTCAGTTTCCACTAGAGGTAAGGAGCAAAATACTTAAGAGTATATGTCGTAAAATTAGTTTAGATGCATCTCAGCGCTCAGTCACTGATTACGCTTCAATAGAGAGGTTTACGAGTCCGGATATGTCGAAAGACGTAAAAGTACTTTTAAAAAAATATAAAAACAATACGGAGATCGTTTCCTTTTTAATGCGAATGATTTGGCGGGGAAAAATAATAGAAGCTTTGCCAGAGACAAAAATTTTAGCTCTAGATAGTCAAAATGAGAAATATGCGAGAGTTTTGGCTATTAAGGCATTAAAAGAAATAGGCTCTAAAGAGGATTTTAAAGAGTTATTAGATTGCTTGAAGAATCAAGATAAAAAAATTGATAGAAGAATTTTAGCAGGTGTAATTGATGTTTTGGAGCCTACACAAAATTCGATAGATTGGGTTTTTGATGCTTTAGCCAAAGTTAAAGAGAAGGAAAAGTATACTACCGAAGGTCTGACCTATTCTTTAGTAAGTTTTGTAGAGCGGCTTGATTTAAAACTGATGCATGGTTTTATAAATAGATGCTGTTTACTCTTAGATAAAAAACCTTTTATTCAAAAAAGAGGTTGTGAGGTTTCAAAACGTTTTGGTTGGTTAATAAACTGTGCAGGCAAAGCTATAGAAAGATTGTTACTGGTTCGTCATAAAGATGCTTTGATGCCTGAAAGTCTTGATATAATTTATAAAATTTCATCATTTACGAAATATGAATATTTTCAGATCAGATCATTAACTAAAAAACTTCCAGAAATAGCGGATGATTGGTCTGATTTGAACTTTGCATTGTTTTGGAAAGATGTGGAAGAAACGAGGAAGAATTTTTCCAATGACTTAGATGATAGAATAACAGATTTTTCTAGAGTCTATGGTCTTCGAGAATATTGGAATTTTGGTTTGGAAGATTTTGAGAATATTAAGAACGAGATAATCAATCGAAGTTTTTTGGATGATAAGCTTGTAGCTCTTACATTAGCTTTTCAAATATATGTTGAGAATAATAGGCCTAACAAATTGAAGGAGGAACTTAACGAAATTGTTTTTGGAGTATCTGAGTTGGAAGAACTTTTGTCAACTATGCTTAAACCGCCTCCGCAATCGAACCAACAAAAGAAATTTAAAAAAGAAGAACAAAGATGGCAACTAGAAAATAAGAAGCGTGAAGATGATCTAAATAAATATCACGCTGATTGGTTAATTTGGCTAAAAGAAAATGTGGAGTTACTTAAAGATGAGAATCGAATTTCTGTTACTCTTAGTAATGGTGGTGTTTTAGGTGCTCATAAATATCTCCTGGAGAGAATGCGTCATTATAGTGCTGATAATATGAAATGGACGCAAGGAAATTGGGAAGATTTGAAAGGTGTTTATGGTGTTGATATTGCTACAGCTTTTCGTGATGGACTCGTAATGTCATGGAGACACTATAAGCCAGATTTTCCTTCTGAAAGGAATTGCCACGATAGAATTCCTCTAGCTGTAATTGTGGGGCTTTCGGGTCTGGAAATTGATTCTAAAGAAAATAAAAATTGGGCAAACGGTCTTAGTGAAGGCGATGTTGAGCTAGCTTGTCGTTATGCTTTTTATGAATTAAATGGATTTCCAGCATGGTTTGCTCGACTTCATAAAGTTTTTCCAGATTTAGTTAATGATTATATTATGAAAGAGATAGATTGGGAGCTAGGACTTGTTCAGGAAGGAAAAGAGAAACACTATCTTATTGATAAGTTGAGCTGGGGTAATGAAAATTTATGGGATAGTTGTGCCCCCCTTATTCTTGAGCGCCTTGAGAAAGAGCCTGCTAGTGTAAAAAAATTAGGTTATTTATTAAAAATAATACAATGGTCTAGAACTATTTCGGATAGAGAGATAGCTTCTTTGGCATCAAAGAAATGTGATGAAATTGAAAATTTGGATCATCTTTCATATTGGTTTGCTACATGGATTGGAGTAGAGCCGGAAAAAGCAATTCAAAGATTTTCAGAATATTTAAAGAAAGTAAAAAAAGACAAAACCTCTTTAAGTTTAGCCATGAGGGTAATTGTTAATTTGGTAGGAGATGAGTTCACAGATTTTCGTGCTCGAACAGCTTATCGTCAACCTAAGTATCTAAAGCTTTTGTACCTTCTAATGCATAAATATATTAAAGTTGAGGAAGATATAGATAGAATAGGGAAAGGTGCATACTCACCTCAATTAAGAGATAATGCACAAAATGCTAGAGAAAGTCTTTTTAATGTTTTGACCAATATTCAAGGAAAAGAATCTTATATTGCGTTGGTTGAGTTGGCAAAAAAACATCCTGTAAAAAAGCATCGTCCTTGGATGATGCGCGCAGCGAGGAAATGTGCTGAAAAAGACACAGATATTAAGGTTTGGAATTATGCAAATATACATAGACTTATTGATAGTTTTAAAGAGAAAGTGAGTTATCAAATGAACTTCTGGGAAAAAATTTTAGGTTTTGGTTTTGGGGTTACATTTATAGTTGTTTTGTTAGTTATAGCGCTTTTTATTACTGACCCTACTGAAACACAACATGCAACATTTAAAACTATCTTGGCATTATCTGCGGCAGGAATTGGCGGCATCTTTACTGGCTTTATTCATGTAGAAGGAAAAATTAACGAGTTTACTATCAGAGCTGGTGGCGCGTTAGCATTATTTGTGATTGTTTACTTTTTTCCTCCAGAAGCAATATCATTTATGAGATAAGCAAACAGAAGTACTTTTTTAGAAATATAAACTTGCTTATTATAGTAAGCTTAGGCTTTTATGTTTTTAATATAATCTGCCCAGTCTTGCATCATTTTAGTTCGCTCTTGTAAAAAGTCTGCACGGTCATAGGCTCGGTCTATCTTATTTTTTGGTAAATGGGCGAGTTGACGGTCAATAACCTCATGGCGATAGCCCAATTCTTGTTTTATTGCCCCCATAGCAAGTGCTCTGAAGCCGTGGCCTGTCATTTTTCCTTGGTAGCCCATCAGTTTTAGCGCTTTAAGGATAGTGTTGTTACTAATTGAATTTTTTGGGCGAATAGGGCTCGCGAAGACATGTTCACGATTGCCTGAGATCAGTTGTTGTTTTTCAAATATTGATAAGGCCATATCAGATAGGGGGACAAGATGTTCTTTTTTCATCTTCATGCGCTCGGCAGGGATGGTCCAAAGCTTTTTGTCAAAGTCTATCTCTTCCCACTTCGCATTGATAAGTTCACTCGTCCTAACAAAGGTCAAGAGCATCAACCACATTGCGTTTTGTGTCGTGCCATAAAGGCGTGCGTCATTTGTTTGTAGCTTATGCAAGAATTCGGGCAGTTCTTCGACTTTAATCGATGCAAAATGGCCTGATTTAGAAGGTTTGAGGGCTTCTCTAATGTCTCTTGATGGATCTCTAACGCCTCGACCTGTTGCGATAGCGTAGCGAAAGATTTCGCCGCATTTTTGTAATTGACGTTTAGCGAGGTCAAATGCACCACGTTTTTCGATCTTGCGAATAACTTCTAATAGGGCAGGCGGTTCAATATCTTTGATAGGCATTTTACCGATATAAGGAAAGATATCATCCTTGAGACGATCTAAGATTTGTCCAGCGTATCGATCTGACCAGCCGGTAAGTTTGTTTTCATGCCACTCTAAAGCGATTGCTTCAAAGGTGTTCTCCAAATTATCGGCGGTGGCGAGCTTTTGTTCTCTTTTATGGCTTACGGGATCGATGTTATCGGCAATAAGGCGTTTGGCTTTAACTTTCTCTTCACGTGCTTCTAGGAGAGAAACAATAGGATAGGTACCGATTGTTAAAAGCTTTTCTTTGCCTAAAAAGCGATATTTTAAGCGCCATGATTTAACACCGGTCTTTTTTACAAGTAGGAATAAACCCTCTCCATCGAAGAGTTTATAATCTTTTTCTTTGGGCTTGGCGCTCTTAACTTGGATGGCTGAAAGTTTCATCGTACCTGTACACCGACACTTAGTATTAGAATAAAATAGCTTGTGGGATTGTCGGGGATAAAACGGGATATATCGGGATAAGTTTACGGTTTAATGCGGGTTGTGCGGGTGTTTAAATATTCTTTAATAGAAACTATTCGAATTATTTAACGACACTTGGAAAAGTTTAATCCGACAAATGGTTTTAGAATGTTAAACACGCCTTAAACCATTCACTAATAAGACCTTGCCAAGGATATCAAAATCAACGCCATCATCCATTTTGATGGTAAACGGTTCATATATGTTGTTATCACTAGATACTTTTATTGTTTTACCAGGTAGAAATTGCAATCGTTTAACCATTACTGCCTCTTCTAACCTTATTACAAAGACGCCATCGGCGGGAACTCTGTGCTGCACGTCGTAACTGCAAATAAGTATTTCCCCATGATTTAGGGTTGGCGCCATTGATTCTCCATCAACTTCCATACAGAACAAATGAGACGAGCTGATAAACCAAGTTTTTTGTAGATATTCTTTGTGGAATGCTAATAAAGAGGTGGATTTTTCTTCAGTAACAAGCTTTCCATCGCCAGCGCTGGCTTTCACATTAATTAATGGGACATGGACGAGGTGTTGAGGCTGATGCTTTTCTTTTTCCTCTATTTTCTCTATCTCGTCAATTATATCTGTTTTATCTTCCTCTCCAGCTGCTAGCCAGCCAATGCTAACATCGGTTGCTTTTGCAATTTGTTGTAACTTATTTAAGCCAGGAGTAGAGCCCTTTAAATAATTTCTTATTAAAGATTCTGAGAGTCCGCATTTTTTAGCGAATGAATTTACTGATTCTTCTCCAATGAGGTGGGTCAATCTTTCTTTAAAGTCTTCCATTGATAGTTTAATCCTAAAATATAAGTTTATTGCTGTTATTAAGTGTTTGTTTTAAAAGTAAAAACACTAATATTTTTTTATTCTTCGAATAAATTAGGGTTAAACTTCGAATTTAGTCTTGACATTTACGCAGTTTATAGCGAATATAATTACGTTAGTTACAAAAAAACACATTCGCTACTAATTTAAACAAAGAAAAAGACGAAAAAATCATGCATCCAGAAGATATAAAAGCAGCAATTCGAAAAAGAGGAACGACCATGACTGAACTATCCCTATTATGGGGCTTTTCAGATAGTGCTGTCCGCAGCTCTTTAAAACGAGAAATGCCCAAAGTCGAGATCAGGGTTGCCAAGTTCTTAGGCAAAGAGCTTTATGAAATTTGGCCCGATCGTTATACAAAGGATAACATTCGTATTCGTCATTTATCTATTGGTCCTAAGTCTAGCGAAAAAAAACGCTCTCGCCAATGTAAAAAAAACACTCCGAAATTAGCACTTGAAAATGGCGGTGTGGTTTTAAATGGCTAAAAAGAATAAAGGTTCTGATAACCGTCAATTACCTCTCAATTTAGATATGCACTTTTATATAAATAGTGAGCCTGTTAGGGCAAATGTTGAGGGCGGTTCAAATGAGATTTTAAGCGATTTTGAAATGCGTTTAAGAAAATCTATTAAAGACGTTCTAGACAAATGTTCAAAGCGTGAAATAGACCCTCTTGATCGTATTGATGTAGCCGCTCGAATGACGAGAATTCTTGGCCGCGATATAACAAAAACACACATAGACCAATGGAGCGCATTAAGTGCAATTACGAGACGAATACACGCAGATTCATTAAAGGCATTGTGCGAAGTAACGAATGATTACGCTCCTTTGCACGTATTTGTTGAATCTTGCGGCTTTAAAGCATTGCATCCAGAAGAAGCAAAAGCGGCTGAATACGGCTCTAAAATGCTGCTAAAACGCATCATTGACATAGATATAAAAGAGATACTTGTTGATCTTGATGAAGATGAATTAAAGCAACAGCTCTTAAAAAGAATTATGGGAGGCTCCCATGATTAAAGAATGGTTCACGGCAAGAGAAATAGCTGAGCTGAAACTCACATCAACACCGAAATCAATAATGGGTGTATCCAAAAAGGCTAAAAGAGAAAATTGGAAAAAAAGAGAACGCCTAGAATCTGGTGGGGGATTTGAGTTTCATATATCTAATTTACCAGACAAAGCTCAAATGGAGATATTTGAAAAGCTTGTTGGTAAGCCAGAATTAAATGCTGCTCCAAAATATGAGCCAGCTCAAGAAAAGAAAACGGTTACAGCGGATCAAAGAAAAAATGCTCGGCTGATTATTGTCTCTTTATTTAACCAATTTATTACAAAAACAGGATTAGGTGTTTTAGCAGCTGAAAACCCATTTCTTAAGCTTTATGAGCAAGAGGGAAGTGACAAGAATTCTGATGTGGTTCCAAATTGGGTTTATGATATTTATCCATCTTTTTCAATTCAATCATTAAGAGGGTGGCGATCTAGGGCAAAGTCAGGAAATTTGAAAGCGCTAGGCGATAAGTATGGCAATAGAAAAGGTAAAGGTGTCTTAGATCGCGCAGAAAATGGAGAAGTTGCAAATTATATTAAGGCTCTGATTACTCATAATAGGCATTTAAAAGCTGGTCATATTAGAGATTTAATCCGCTCAAAATTTGGAAAAAGTTTAACTGTTTATAACAGTAAAAAAGACACAAAAGAGGATAAGCCTCTCCCCAATATTAGAACTTTTGAACGCTTTATTGCTACTTTTAAAGAAGATAATGAAGACGTTATGCTTAAAATGACTGATCCTGATAGGTATAAAAGTCATTATCAGATGGCTGTTGGTAAAGCTGATGAGGGCATTATAAGACTTAATCAGGTTTGGGAAATTGATGCCTCGCCAGCTGATGTTCTATGTACGGATGGTCGATATAATCTTTATGCAATAATCGATATTTATTCAAGACGTTCAATATTCTTAGTGACGAGAACACCAAGAACAGATGCGGCTTTATCTTTAATAAGAAAAGCGATCTTAGAATGGGGTGTTCCAGATACTATAAAAACAGATAACGGTGCTGATTTTATTTCATATCAATTTAAAACAGCCTTGATGGGGTTGGGTATTGAGCAAAATATATGTTCACCATTCTCTCCAGAGAAAAAACCGTATGTTGAACGTGTTATTGGAACATTACATCGCGATTTAGCCCCCTTATTGCCAGGATTTATTGGGCATAGTGTGGCGGATAGAAAGAAAATTGAAGCTAAAAAGGCTTTCTCAGCTCGTTTGGGCGAGAAAGATGACAAGGCGTTTTCTGTAGGTTTAACAGCCGAGGAACTTCAAATCAATATTGATAGATGGGCATCAACCAAATATGAACGACGTGTTCACTCTTCTTTGGGAGTTAGCCCTTTTGAAAAGGCTAACAACTGGAAAGGTGCGATAAAAACCATTCCAAATGAGCGCGCCTTAGATCTTCTTTTAGCACCTATTGCAAATGGTAAAGGATACCGAAAAGTCACAAAAGAGGGAATTAGAGTCGAGCGCGGTAATTTTGCTGCGCCTGAGTTGGCTTTATATGTCGGTAAGACCGTATTTGTTAGGCATGATCCTGCTGACATGGGTAAAATATATGTTTTCGACCAAGAAGAAAATTATATTTGCACCGCCAAGGATGTCGAAAGACTTGGGCTTGATCGTAAAGAGTTGGCTAAAAAGGCTAAGGCAGCTCAAAAAGAATTCATTGCTGGTCGCACAAAGGAAATTAAAAAGGCAGCAAGAAGCTTTAAACCTGAAGATTTTGTCAATGCTTATCTTTCTGAAGCAGAGCAGAACGCTAAGGATATTATAGCGTTTCCCAAACCATCCGCAGATCACATCTCTCACGGTTTATTACAGGTAGAAAAAGCCTTATTAAAACCGCTTCCACCACAAAAAAATGAAATGAATAACAGACAACAAGAACTCCATGAGGAGTTGCTTAAAGATTTGTCTCAAAAGAATAACCAAAAGCCAATAAGCGCAGAAACAAGAGAAACTCGTTTTGAGCGAGCTATGAATCTTGAGAAGCGTTTAGACGATGGCGTTCGCGTCACACAAAAAGACCATGATTGGCTGCTTGGTTATAAACAAACTCCCGAATATCGCTCACAGAAAGCGATGCGGGAGGATTTCGGAGCTAACTGGTTTGAAGAAGGAGGTAAATTATAATGCAAATCCAAACCATCGCACCCCTAAAAAACGTAAGTCTTTTTAATGAACTAATGGACAGGGTAATGAATAGACCTATTCATCTCCCTGGCATGGCCACATTTCATGGCTATTCAGGTTTTGGAAAGACTTTTTCAGCTGTATACGGGGCCAATAAATACAAAGCATATTATGTTGAAGTTGGCCATAGTTGGACACAAAAGAAATTTTGTGAAGCTGTTTTGAATGAATTAGGAGGTCAAACAAAAGGCACTATTGCAACTTTGGTTGATAGGATCGTTGAAATATTAGCAGAAGAAGATAGACCGCTAATTATTGATGAATTTGACTATGTTGTGAAACGTAAATTTGTCGAACTAGTAAGAGAAATTCATGATAAGAGCAACGCCCCTATTATTTTAATCGGCGAGGAATTATTGCCGAGCAAATTATCAGAATGGGAACGCTTTCATAATAGGGTCTTAGATTGGGTCCCTGCTTTACCCGCAGATATAGATGATGTCAGGAATTTAGCAAGGCTTTACTGTCCAATGCTAGATATAAACGAGGATGTTTTAAAACAACTTCATAAAATGTCACAGGGGCGCGTTCGTCGTATATGCGTAAATCTTGAAAAGATTAGAGAATATGCCGTAACCAATGGTGGAGATAACGTAAATGTAAGTGATCTGAATGGCGTTCAGATGTTCACAGGCACACCACCACAAAGGAGGGCTGTCTAATGTCAGGAAGACCAATTACAACGATGCTGAGCCTTAAGAAGAAAGGTTTGAGAGGTCATGAAGCTATTTGGGAGCATATTTTAAATAACAAATCGGATGCTTTTACAATTCGTGATATTGACCAGCATACAAATGGAAAAACAGACTCTGTCCGTGATTATCTCAAAAGGCTAGTTAAAGCTGGGTATGTTGTTGAATTAGACGAAAAAGTAGGTAAAGCCAAGCTTTACAGGCTCATCAAAAGACAAAAGAAAGCCCCACGGCTTTCCAGAGATGGTGTTGAATCTACACAAGGAACTGCTCGATCTAATCTGTGGCGTACTATCAAAATGATAGGAGCTTTCACAGCCCGTGATTTGGCAATATCTGCCTCTACAAAATCATTTCCAATTACAGAAAACTATGCGGCTGATTACGTGCATTTCTTAAGCAAGGCTGGCTATTTAAAAAAATTAAAAGGCTCTAAGGCTGGTGGAAATAAAGGTAGATCGGCTAAACAGGCGGTTTATAGGCTTATCCCTAGTAAGAATACAGGACCTAAAGCCCCGATGATCCAACGCATAAAATCTGTTTATGACCCTAATCTTGAACGTGTTGTTTGGATGAAAGGAATGGAGGTAAGGAAATGAGCGATTGGTTAAATACATTAAGAAAAGCTTGTGATAGTGCCTCTCAACGAATTGTAGCAAGAAAACTTGGTTACAGTCCTACTGTCGTAAATCTTGTTTTAAAGCAGCGTTACACAGGAGATATCGATGCTGTTAAACGTGCTGTTTTAACAAGGTTAGAGAAAAAGCATATTCCATGCCCAATCTATGGAGAAATTACCCCAGAAGTTTGTTCAAGCCATCAGGCTAGACCGTTTTGTGCGACAAGTTCAATAAGGGTCAAGTTATTCAAAGCTTGTAAAAACTGCCAATTTAATACGCGTAAAAAAGGAGCTTAAATCATGATTTTTCACGATATACGCAATTTAAAATTCCAAATTATCGACCTCGCTAATAAACACGGTGGCGCCGTTACATTTGGTTCTAAAGACTTGAAGACGCTGGTTCACTCTCTTCACGATATTGAGCAAAGAGTTATTGAACTAGAAAAAGGTTCGATAAATAAGCTCGCAAGACCGAGGTACGAGGACGCTTTATGTCTTGATGAGTACGACAACACAAACGTTCTTGTTTTTCCACAAAATAACAACCGTAAAGGAGGTGTATTATGACACAAGGTTTTATGACGAATTCTCAAGGTCACTTAGTCCCTATGGATAAAGTTAAATCAGAGGATGTTTTAGAGAATGATTTGGTTTCAGAACTTTATAGTGAGGCTGTTTCATTAAATAAGCAACTTCAGGAACTTAAGGATAAGGCCTTCAGTGATGTTTCTGAATTTGTTGAATTGCTAAGTGAAAAATATGGGGTTTCTAAAGGTGGCCGAAAAGGAAACTTGACCCTGACATCATTTGATGGACTTACAAAAATTCAAATTGCTGTCGCGGATAAGCTGCAATTTGGTGCGCAGCTTCAGGTCGCAAAACAACTTATTGATGAATGCATCAATGATTGGGCTGATGGTGTTAATAACAATATTAAAGCCTTAGTTGATCATGCTTTTAGGGTTGATAAAGCTGGGCGCATAAATGTCCAAAGTATTCTTGGTTTGCGTCGCTTAAATATTACAGATGAAAAGTGGTTAAAAGCGATGGATGCAATAACGGACAGTATCCGTGTTACTTCAACAAAACAATATGTCCGCTTTTATAGACGCGAGTCACAAGAGGCGGAATTTGAAACAGTTAATCTAGATATTGCGAGGGTTTAATCAAATGAGATCACAAGAAAAAAATAGAATTGCTTTAAGTGTATTTGATCTTGGCTATGTAGGGCGTAAAAAAACAGAGATCGGCTCTGGAGACCTTAAAGTTGAGGATAATTGGTATCGTTTAACAGATGAATGCGTGGAAATTATTCGCAAGAGGCTGAGAGATGGGGGATGTTCAATATGAATACTCAAACCAATAATGACTTTGACAGTTTGCGAAAATCTCTAATCGCAAAAATTCATATAGCTAAAAAAACATTGGGCTTAAGTGAATGTAATTATCGAGCTTTGTTAGAAAAAATAACGGGGAAGAATAGTTGTAAGGATATGGGGGTTACAGACCTTAAAGACGTGATTAGTGAAATGAAACGTTTGGGGTTTGAAGCGCGCCCCAAATCGAAGAAACGCCCCGTTTCAAGAAAAGCGGATATTCCCCAGGTCAAAAAAATTCGTGCTTATTGGATATCTTTATATCATTTGGGGGAAATAACAGATTCAAGTGAAGAAGCATTAAAGAGTTTTGCGCAAAGATATGCAAAGGTTGAGCATTTGAATTGGTTGACATCATATGAGGCCGATAAAGTGATCAAAGCCTTAAGGGGTTGGTTAGATAGAGTTGGGTATTACCATCCAACAAACAGTGATTATGACGTTCTAGGGTATCCCGATGCGGATAATATTTGTTTGATTAACCTGCAGAGTAAAATTCTAGGTATTGAAGATATCTATGAGTGGTTAAGAAATTTTACAAACGGTCAATATTCTTCGATCAATGGGATGCCAACAGATGTTGCCCATTCGGTTATTAAACAACTAGGTTCAGAAATTAGGGAGTTCAAAGACCAATATGGATTATGATTTTGATAATGATTTATCAATTAATCCGACGCTTGGTAGTATTACCGAGTTGATAGGTAAAAGCTTGGCCGCTAAAATTTCTATGGATTTTGGCGGTCGTAGGCTGTATATAACAAAAAATATGGGAGAAAATTCTCCCTTAGCTGTATCAGTTGGTCTGGACGCAGCGAAAAAAATCGCTAATATATATGGGGGACAAGAATTTACTGTCCCTATTAGTTTAGGAAAAGAAGCAGAAGTCAGAAAACTTTGCAAAGAGGGCTTATCAGCTTCAACAATAGCCCGCCGTGTAAGGTGCTGTTTATCCTATGTTTACCGTGTCCGATCTGAGATGACACAAGAAAATCAAACATCTTTATTTTAAAATATTATATTCCCCCTCTATTCTCGCAGCGTGAAATGAAACGCCAAAATAGTGTCATATATACATATGATACAAAAACCTCCAAACCAGACACAACTTAGCCAAGCAAGCTCAAACTCTGAGCTTGCTATTTTTTCAAAGTTACCCAAAACAGGAGACTATCTGTTTGACAAGGCTATTCGTGTTGTTTTTGAGCATGAGGGTTATTATTCCAATGATTTAGATGATCCAGGTGGACCAACAAAATGGGGTTGGTCATTAAGAGCCGTGCAAGAAATCGGCGACTTGGATGGCGACGGCATACTTGACTTTGATTTAGACCTCGATGGCGATGTTGATATTGATGATATTAAGCAGCTAAGTGCAGATATTGCTATCCAAAAATATTTTGATATTAAGTGGAAACCTTTCCCATACAACAAATTAGGATCTTCAGGAATAGCTATTAAAGCTTTTGATTTGTCTATCGTCATGGGAGAGCGTCAAGCTCATAAGTTATTGCAAAGAGCCATTCGATCAGTAAATGGAGAGCATTTAGCCGATGATGGCATCATCGGGCCTAAGACATTAGAAGCAATCTATAAATGTAACCCTATCCCCCTGATGGCGGCTTATCGATCTGAAGCAGCGGCATTCTTCCGTTTGCTAGTAAGGGTTCGTCCAAAATCAGAGAAATATTTAAACGGGTGGCTTAATCGCGCCTATTACTAAAAAGGAGAGTAAAAATGTTTAAACAAGTCTTAAATCAAATTTTCATGGTGTTATTTTCTATGATTTTCTTTACAGGCGCAGTATTCGCAGCAGATGCAACCATGAGTGTCCCAGCATCGGTAAATATCTATGAAATTCTTGTCTTGGTTATTACATCTGTATTTGTCGTGATTGGCGGTGCTGCCGTTTGGATTGTTAAAAAAGCACTTAATTATTTTGAAGCTAAGGCGGGTGTTGAGATTGATGAGGGCGTTCGTCAGTACTTACAAGCTGCTGTTGATAATGGCATTAACTGGGCAAAACAAAAAGTCCTAGAAGAGGCTAAGGAGCGAAGTGAGATTGAATTTAAGTCCGAAGTTACGGCTAAAACGGTTCAATACCTAGTCGACATGGTTCCTGATGCGGTCGATTACTTTGGATTAACAAACGAAAAACTAGAAAAACTTATCGAAAGTAAATTAGAGGCAAAAGAATAGTGATCGAACTTTTGATAATTCTCTCTCTCGTGGTGTCCGTGATTTCATTATTTATTTTTTTGAGCATGAGAGAGAGAAACACAGGTCGCAAAGAGCAGAAATTACAAAACGCACAAGAGGTTATTAAGAATGTTGAAAAAACTAAAGATGCTTTTAATCGCCTTAATGTTAATCAACGTAAACGCCTGCTCGACCGCTACGGACGTTCTTCATGATCTTTGTCTGATTATTGAAACAGATGATTTGACCAATGAGGGATTAGCCAAATACGACTGTGTATGTCACGAGGATCCGATAGATAAAGAAAGGTGCGATGAATGATTGATATTCTCGATTTAGTGAATAAATACGGATTTCCCTTATTGTTTATAGGTCAAATTTTTTTGGCTGGAGTTGTTTTGTATTTAAAAGATAAATTTGCCTCAAAAGAAATAGAGGATGAGTTATCCACGATGGATGACCGTCTTAAAAAAGTGGAATTTAAAGTCGATCAAATTCCAACCAAAAACGATTTTCACCAGCTCGAAATGAAAATTACAGACCTTCAAGGCGATTTAAAGAGGGTTGATCAGAATTTAGTTGGTATTGAGCGTTTGCACACCTTAGTTCAAAACCAAACAAACCGTATCGAAGATTTTTTAAAAAGATCAACTAAATAATAATTTAAAAAAGGGGAATTTAATATGGCTTCTTATTCTGAGTTTCTTATTCCAATTCGCCGACTGTCGATTTTGGAGCTGTTATACGATAGTCAAGGAAAAGCAAATGATAAAGTTCTACAAGATGGCCTTGATAGAATGGGTTTCTCAAGGGTTTCCAGAGCGCAAATTCGCGATGATATTAGATTTTTAATTGATAATGGCTGTGTTATCGATCATTGGGTTGGCGATATTTGTGTCGTTGAGATTACACATAGAGGTGTTGATGTCGCCCAGGGGCGTGAAATTATTGATGGTGTTAAACAACCAGAAATAGGAGTTTAGAAATGGCAAGGCCCTCAACAATAGATCGTCTGCCTAAAAAAATTCGTGAGAAAATAACCTTTTTGCGAGATAAGGGCCGTACGATTGATGAAATTTTAGAGAATCTGGAACAGTTAGATGTTGATGTGAGTAGATCGGCACTAGGTCGCCATCTAAAAAAACAAAAACAGGTTGCGGAACAAATCAGGCGTTCACGACAACTTGCTGAGGCCGTCGGTCGTCAATTCGGGGATAGCGAGACAAGCCAAGTTGCTAGAACGAACATAGAGTTGCTTCATTCTTTATTGATGAAAGTCATGATCGGAGATGAAGAAGAAACAGAGCAAGATGTTGTTTTAAGCCCTAAAGAAGCAATGTTCGCTGCCTCTGCCATTGAAAAACTATCTAAGGCTTCAAAGCTTGATGTGGATAGGGAATTAAAAATCCGTGAAGAGGCAGAAAAACAAGCCCTTAAGAAAGCCGCTGATATTGTCGATAAGACAGGAAAAGAAAAAGGGTTATCTGCTGAAATGGTAAATGAACTGAAAGCTAAGTTCTTAGGAGTTAAGCATGACAGATAAAGATTTACCAACAAAGCCCTTGCCAGGTTCGTTGCCTGATGAAGTGAAAGCATTGCCAGACATCTTATTGTCTTATCAACAAGAGTTATTAGCCACAACGGCTGCCAATCTTGTTGTTTTCTGTGAAAAGTCAAGGCGTATTGGTATCACGTGGGCTGTTGGAGCTGATGCGACAATGGTGGCTGCTTCGTCAAAAAAAGCTAATGGCATGAACGTTTATTACATGGGCTATAATTTAGAAATGGCGCGTGAGTTTATTAATGTTTGTGCTGATTGGGCGAAGATATTTAATCAAGCTTGTTCAGAAGTTGAGGACTGTATATTTGAAGACATCGATGCGCATGGCGAAACTAGAAAAATTAAGGCTTTTAGGATTCAATTTGCGTCAGGTTTTGAAGTGATAGCACTCCCATCAAGCGCCCGTTCTTTAAGGGGGATGCAAGGTTTTGTGATTGTTGATGAGGCTGCTTTCCATGACGACTTAGAAGAAGTTTTAAAGGCAGCATACGCCCTTTTAATGTGGGGTGGCCGTGTGTTAGTTATCTCAACGCATGACGGTGCGGATAATGTTTTTAATCAACAAATCCAAGCGATTAAAGAAAAGCGCAAAGGTTTTAGAAAACATAAACTGGTTACAATTACGTTTACAGATGCGGTTAACAATGGTTTATACGAACGCATTTGCCTCGTTAAAGGTGTTGAGCCGACTGCCGATGGCAAACAAGATTTTATTAATGAGATTTATGAGTTTTATGGGGATGGTGCATCTGAAGAATTGGATGTCGTTCCCCGTAAATCAGGCGGTGTTTATTTTCCTGCTCAGCTTGTTGAGCCATCAATGATTGATGTTCCCGTTGTTACACTCTCTTTAGATGATGACTTCTTTCCAAAACCAAATCATGAAAAGGAACGATATATACTAGATTGGTGCGTGGAAACATTGAAGCCAATATTGGATAAGCTTGATAAGGAGTTATCTTATTACTTTGGTTTTGATTGTGGCCGTACAACAGATTTATCAGTTTATGCGCCTTTATGTATTTCAAAAAATACAAGCCGAAAATCTCCGCTAATCTTAGAAATGAGAAATGTTCCTTTTACGAACCAGGAACAAATTTTGTATTACATCACTGACAGGCTGCCGAACTTTAGGGTTGGTATGCTTGATGGCACGGGTTTAGGCGCAATGCTTGCCGAGAAGATGGAGGAAAGATACGGTCACCACCGTATTAGAAACGTAAAAATTAATGTCGGCTGGTATGAGGAAGCTCTTCCGAAGTACAAGGGCGCGATGCAGGATAAGCATATTTTCATCCCCAAAGATGCCAATATATTACAAGACCATAGAACAGCAAAAGTTGTATCTGGTGTTCCCCAAATACCAAGGCTTAAAGATGACCAAGGTAAATCAAGACACGGTGACTCTCTGGTTGCTTTGGCTGGTGCGTATTGGTCAACCCTACAAGAAGTCGGCGAATATGATTATGAAGCCGTTTTTCCTAATGGAATGGACCATACTGGAAATTTACAGATGAAACCACGCCATGAAGATGAAGATGCTGGATTCCATCGTTCTAAAAACTTTGGAAATAATAGAGGAGCGTATTAATGACTGATATTTACGATATGTATGGCAATGTTGTTAAAAAGCCGTTGTTAAGAGTTGAACAAGCAGCCCCAACTATGACAGGTGTAAGGTCTGTTATTAATGAGAATGTAAGTCACGGTTTAACACCTTATAAACTGGCGAATATTTTGCGGGATGCTGATAATGGGCATATTGCAGCCTATTTAAACTTAGCCGAAGAAATCGAAGAAAAAGAGCCTCATTATCATGCTGTTTTAGGAACAAGAAAAAGATCTGTTTCTCAATTAGATATAACTGTTGAAGCTGCGGGCGATGATAAGAAGTCGTTAGAGCAAGCAGAGTTTATTCAAAACTGGTTAGACCGTGATTATTTAGAAGATGAATTGGTGGATATTCTAGACGCTATTGGTAAAGGCTTTAGTGTTACTGAAATCATGTGGGATATGACAGGCTCAAAATGGTTACCAAGATCTTTAAAATGGCGTGATCCATCTTGGTTTGAATTTGACAGAGAAAGCCAAGAAAATATCTTTTTAAAGACAGATACAGGCTTACAGCCATTGAATCCGTATAAATTTATCGTTCATCGCCATAAGGCAAAGTCAGGCATTACCACCCGCGGTGGTGTTATTCGCCCTGTTTTATGGATGTATTTATTTAAAAACTTTTCACTTAAAGATTGGGTTATTTTTCTTGAGGCTTATGGACAACCTATCCGCGTGGGTAAATATGGTGCTGGAGCTTCAGACGATGATAAACGGGTTCTTTTGCGCGCTGTTGCTAATATTGGATCTGACGCTGCTGCAATTATTCCTGAGAATATGCAGATTGATTTTGTTGAGGCTCAAAATAAGTCGCAAACAACAGATGGTTTTAAAGACCTATGTGCTTATGTTGATAAGCTGATATCTAAAGTTGTTCTGGGGCAGACCATGACAACAGATGATGGTTCTTCTCGATCACAAGCAGAGGTTCATCAGGAAGTGAAGCATGACATTGAGAGGAGCGATGCAAAGCAATTAGGCGCAACTTTAAATCTTCAGCTCGTCCAACCAATGATCAATTTGAATTACGGACCGCAAGAAAAGTATCCGCGCATAAAGATTGGGCGTAGTGAAAATGTTGATATTGAGAAAATCATCAATGTGGCCGATAAGTCCGTTCGAATGGGATTAGCGGTTTCGGCAAAAGATATTCGTGAAAAGATAGGCTTTAAAATGCCTGAAAGCGAAGATGACATTTTGAAATTACCATCCCCAGCTGAGCCATCTGCTCAAAATTCTGAAGATGTCGCAAATCAGAGCAAAAAATCTGATCCTGTGACTAATTTAGCAAATGCGGCACTGGATGAATGGGAAGAAGTTTTGTCGCCAATTCAAAAGCTTTTGCAAGAAGCAACCGCCACAAGCTCGTCATATGAAGAGTTTCAGCAAAAAATTCTTGAATTAGCGCCTGACTATGACCTTGAGGCCGTAGCAGAACATATTGCTAAGGCAAATTTTACAGCCAATTTAATCGGACAAATAGACTATAAGGAGTGAGAGAATGGATAATTTTTTTATGGGTGAATCAGTTGAAGACACAAGATATTGGGCTTTAGAACTTGCGGTATCTTCAAATAAAAAAGGAATTGGCGCAAAAAAGATATTAGAAGATGCTGAAACATTCCTTGGTTTTTTAAAACCAGAAAAAGCACAGCTTCATTCATTGCCCCAGCCTCAAAAGAAAAAGCCTGCGGTTATTTCGTCTATACAAAAAAAAGTTGATGATCTAGAGAAAAAGCCGAATAAAAAACATCGTGTAACTTCAAAAGATGGCTTAACGCCACGCCAAGAGGAGGTCTTGTCAGCCATCATCAATATAAATGCTTATAATTTATCTGCGACACGTAAGGAAATTGGTCGCCGAATTAATATGTCGCCGAATAATGTTTGGCTGTATGTGAAAGATTTAATCAAAAAAGGTTATGTTGAAGATGTTAAGAAATCAGAACAAAGGTTTAAAAGTTATATTGCTGTAAAGTCCTTATCAGGAAAGCCCCTTAATCCAGATGAAGATAAACCCGTGAGAGATGAGGAAACAGGAATATTGAAGTGTCCCCCAGGTTATGCTGAGGGGTATCTTGAAAGCACAATTTTTGATGGCTTGTAATCATGGCCAAGAAAACAAAACAACCGACTTTAAAAGAATTAAAACAGCCTGAAGATGTGAAGTGATGCCTGAAACAATAAAGCCATTAGCCCCGAAAGAGGCTGTCGATTTTTTTAGAAAGAAAGGCTATAAACAATCTTTTAATTGGCAAGATGTATGGCGAGAGGAACACGCTTATTCATTTACAGTGGCTAAAGCCATGCGGAATGATATTTTACAAGATATTCGTAGCGCCCTCGATGACGCCATAACAAATGGTGTTCCTTTTAAAGAGTTTTCTAAAAATCTATCTAATGTCCTGGCCGATAAAGGTTGGTGGGGCAGAAAGGAAATGATAGATCCTAACACAGGCGAAAAAAAGCTTGTTCAGCTGGGGAGTCCGCATCGGCTTTCAACAATTTATTACACGAATTTAAGATCTGCTTATGCTGCGGGGCATTGGCAAAGAATAGAGCGTTCTGCAAAAACGCGCCCCTATTTGCGTTACGTTGCGATCCTTGATGATAGGACTAGGGATAGACATCGGGCTTGGCATGGTATTGTTTTGCCTGTTGATCATCCTTTTTGGTCGCAATTCTATCCTCCAAATGGTTGGGGGTGTCGTTGTAGCGTTCAACAATTATCTAAGAGAGATTTGGAGCGTCGCGGTTATAAGATCACGCCAGATAACCAGCTCCCGTTAGACGAGAAAAAAAGATTTGTTAATAAGAGGTCTGGGGAAGTCGTAACCTTACCAAAAGGAATAGATCCTGGCTTTGGCTATAATGTGGGGAAAGCCCGCATGAAATCTTTGATACCGCCTTTGTCTAATGCACCGATAAACGTTCCTTATGCGGGAAATCCTGCAAAAGTTAAACTCCCAAAAGCAAGAGCCTTAAATGAATCCGTTCTGTACCCTGATGGGCTTCAGGATAAGGAATATATTGATCTGTTTATGAAAGAGTTTAAGGGGCTTGAAAAAGGTGTTTATTTTGATGCTCTCGGGGAACCGATTATAATTAGTGATGAGCTATTTAAAACGGCTTCAGGTCGATTAAAAATCCACAAAGATATGCGTTACAAATACCTTGGTATGCTCGCTCGCACAATCATTGATCCAGACGAGATTTGGTATGTTTGGGAGGAATACCCTAAAGGCCGCATGACGCTTAGAAAAAAGTATTTGGCACGCTGGACAGTAAATGACAAAGAAACGCCAGGTTTCGTTTTGTTTGATACATCTGAAGATGGTTGGAAAGGTATAACCACATTTAGTCCGAATAAAGATAGCTATATTTTAAAACAAAGATCAGGCGCACTTGTGTATCAGAGAAAAAAAGAGTAATGTGCGCCATATTAACGGAGGAAATTAATATGTATTTTTTGAGAATGGCTTTTTTAATAAGCCTTATGTTTTTTGTATCAACAACGGCTCGTGCTGATAGTTATGTTGTAAAAGAAGCTCCTTTATTTCTAGATCAGGCGAGTAATACTTGCTCAATTATTGAATCAGGTTATGAAGATATATTTTGTGAAACAAACGAAGATGGCTATGTTTTAACGGTCAATAGAGAGATCCAAAACACAGCGTTTGCAGATTTGGAGCTTTCACGTTTGAAATATGAAATTCGCCAACTTCAAATTAATATTATGAGATCTGGCTTGAAGTTTCGAGTTGTTGATTTAACGGCGTCGCCTCCAAAAACGGTTCTATATGGTTTTGTTGAAGATAAAGTTAATTATGGTGGACGCTTAATAGAAGAACATTCTCAATCTTTAGAAAGCTATTGTTCTAATTACAAGATATTGCCCAGATTTTGTAAGGATATAAAATAAAAAAAGCTCGGAAATGCTATCCTTTCCGAGCTACTAAAAGGCATCATCTGTCGCGCGATAGCCGCTCGTTATGCCCTTATTCTTAATTTTACCACATATCGGTTATAAAAATCAAATTTATAAAAGCCCCATAAAAAGCTTTACAGGGCGGTCTATTGTTTTTAGGCTATGAATGCGCCTTATTTATAAAACAGGCTAAATTTAAACGATTTGTCGGACTTTTAAACACGGGTTTGACACGCTATTAAAACAGCACTTTATATATATCGTTAAAAACTCCCCCTCTATTCACGCAGCATGATTATAAGTTTTTGGTTCTGTCATGATCCATGACATGAGCAATGTGAACCCAAATTCTTTACAATCTATCTTAGGAGAAAACCGATGTAACATCGTTACTGGCGTGGCCTCATCTATGCAGAGCGATAACGCGTGGGTGCAAATCTTTCCTGCCAAAAAAGAATGGTATGGCGCTGATGGCCGTGGCCCTTACCGAATTTCAGAATTAGACAAAATAATCCAAGTATCAAAAATTGATGATCTTCTTGCTTATGCAATGGTTGATCGTGACCATGCAAGACAATTAGCTCAACAAGGAACGCCTGTTCCTGCGGCTGGTTGGTTTAAAGATTACGAAGCAAGAGAAGATGGCAGCATTTGGGGATTAGTGGAATGGACGCCCAAAGCCAAAGAAGAACTCTCTTCGAAAGAGTTTAAATATTTCTCGCCAAGTTTTTACGTAGATAAAGAAACACGCGAAATTGTGGCTATCACAGGTGGTTCGATAACAAACACCCCGAATTTTACCAAAATGCAAGCATTAGCAAATCAACAAAAGACAGTTTCACAACCAAAACCAGAGGAGAAAGAACAAATGAATCCTTTATTAATTAAGCTCGCTTCAAAAATGGGTATTGATGCAGCTAAACTCACAACAGACGAAGTTCTTGAATTAGCAGCGAAGAAATATCAGGAAGCACAAGGCTTTCAAGATAGCGTTCTAGAAATTCAAGGTCTTGTTATTGAGGGCGAAGAATTAGACTTGGCAAGTTTCAAAACTGCCGTTGAAGATGCCGTCAAAACAAAAGGCGAAGAATTCGACCCAGAGAAGTTTGTTCCAAAATCACTATATGATGATCTTGCGACACGCATGGACGGGCTTGAAAAATCCAAAAAAGAAGAACAAGCGACGTCTGCCGTTGAAGAAGCAATGAAAGCAGGGAAAATTGCCCCAGCTCAAAAAGCTTGGGCCGTTGCTTACGCTACAAAAAATCCAGAAGATTTTAAGGACTTTATTGAAAAGCAACCTGTGATCGTTGATGTCGCGTCTATCAAAGCTCCAAATGATAAAAACTCTAATAAGGCATTAACGCAAGCTGATATTGAGGTTGCTAAGCAATTAGGCGTTGACCCTGAAACTCTAAAAACAAAGTAACCCCTCAAAAAAACTCAAAAGTAACTTTTTTAAATTTTAAACAAACAAAGGAGATGATCTCATGTCATTAACAAAAGATAGAGACACCAAGGCAAAAGAAGCAAAACGCTTTTATGCCCCAGTCGCTGCCAGCACGACAATTTATAAAGGCGCTTTGGTGGCGCGTGATGCTAGTGGAAATTTAGTCCCTGGTGCGGTTGCAACAACCTTAAAGAAAGCTGGTGTTGCGGTTGAAAGCGTTGATAACACAGGCTCAGCAGGCGCAGTTGGTTGTCATTATGAAACAGGCTGCTTTGCCTTTGGTAATAGCACAAGCACGGATGAAATCACAAAAGCTGATATCGGAAATGATTGTTACATCGTTGATGATGAAACAGTTGCAAAAACCTCTGGCACAAATACCAGATCGATTGCGGGCGAAATTGTCGATGTTGATGACTATGGAGTGTGGGTCTTATTTAAATAATCCCTCTTTTTAACCATAAAAATTAAGTTGTTTTTTTAAATACAGAAAGGAATTAAACAATGATTATTAACGCAGAGGCACTATCGGCCATTAATAAAAACTTTAAGAGCCTATATGATGCTGCTTTTTCAAAAGCTGATCCAAAATGGGATCAGGTTGCCATGAAAGTTAATTCAACTTCATCTGCAAATGTATATGGCTGGCTTGGCGCTTCTTCTCATGTTAAAGAATGGTTAGGCGATCGTGTTATCCAAAATCTAAAAACGCATAACTTTACTATTGAGAATAAAAGCTTTGAAAGCACCGTGGCAGTTGATCGCGATGACATCGAAGATGATAATTTAGGTGTATACTCGCCTTTAGTTGACGACATTGGTAATAATGCTGCTAATTTCCCCGATGAATTGGTTTTCGGTGTTTTGAAGGATGCATTTACAACGCTTTGTTATGATGGCCAATATTTGATCGATACCGATCACCCTGTCATTGATAAAAATGGGCAAGAACAATCAGTTTCTAACCATGGTGGCGGTGCAAGCAACCCTTGGTTCTTAATTGACGATACAAAATCAATTAAGCCGATTATTTTCCAGATGAGAAAAGAGTTTCAGCTTACAGCGCTTGATAATCCAACAGATCCAAACGTGTTTATGAAGAACCAATTTATCTATGGGATTGATGGGCGTATGAATGTTGGTGTTGCTTTGTGGCAGCTTATCCAAGGCTCAAAACAAACACTTGATGCAACAGCGTATCAAGCCCGCAGAACAGCCATGATGAACTTAACTGGCGATAATGGGCGACCACTTCGTTTGAAGCCGAGCCTATTAGTTGTTGGCCCGTCTAATGAACAGGCTGCTAAAGATATTTTAGAAGCAGAAAAGCTTGCAAACGGCGCGACAAACACAAACCGCAATACAGCGAAACTCTTAGTTGTTCCAGAACTTGGCTAATTTAAGGGCTGTTTAATCAGCCCTTAAACAACCTCTTTATTAACGTTTTAAACAAAGGATTAAAAGAATGTCTAAATCAAAATCAAATACACATTACTCCATTGTGGCGCGTCCACAAGGTGGTTTTCGCAGAGCAGGATTTGTTTTTAAGTCAAACCAACCAACCGTGTTGAAAAAAGACGACTTAACAAAAGAACAAATTGAGGCAATTACATCAGAGCCAAACTTAGTGGTCGTTGAAACAGGCGGAGCGCCAGCGGGTAATGTAACAGCTGAAGCTGATCTTGCAGCGTTAAAAGCTGAAAAAGAACAAGTGCAAAAAGATCTTGATAAGGCGAATGCAGCCTTAGAAACCACAAAAAAAGCCCTTGATAAAGCGAATGCCGAGATCGAGCAGCTAAAACCTAAATCTAGCAAATAACCCGTACTGGGTTATTTGATGGGGAAAGCCCCCAACGCGCAGGCTTGACGGTCAGGAGAGGACTGGCACTTATTTTAAAAAGGATGTGAGAAAATGATTTACGCCACTAAGGCAGATATGTTGAAGCGTTATGAAGAAAAGCAGTTAATTCAGCTGACTGATAACGTTGAGCCATATACCGATCAAATCGTTGATAGCATTCTTGATGGCGCTCTTAATGATGCAAGCGCAACTATAGATTTATATTTAGGCGGACGCTATGATCTGCCCTTATCCCAAACCCCTACAGCCTTAATTGATATGGCTTGTCGCCTTGCTTTTTATCGCCTTAATCGTGATAGAACAAGTGAAGAAATGCGTCTGGACTATACGGATGTGATTAAAACACTTGAGCAAATTTCACAAGGAAAAATCAGGCTTGATGTGGGGGGCGAAGAACCAAAATCAGCCGCAGCGATAGCAAAGGTTGACGGACCAAACAGAACGTTTGACCGAGATTCTATGAAAGGGTTTTAAGATGATCCGTTTAGAATTCCAAGGTCAAGATGAAGTTTTGAAGAAATTATCAGCAGTTAGCGATCGTAAAACTCGCGGTGCAATTATGGATGACTTTAGCCAGTATTTGCTTGCAGAAGTATCAAACCGTTTCGAAAATGAAAAAGGCCCTGATGGCGAAGCTTGGGAAAAATCTTATCGAGCAAAACAAGAAGCTGGTCAAACCCTTAGTGATACAGGGATTTTAAAACAGTCGATATCATCAGATCACAGCGCTGATCGATTAGAGATTGGAAGTGCGATGGTTTATGCCCGCATCCATCAAGAGGGTGGCATTATCAAGCCGATTAACCAAGAAAAGCTTTCTTTTAGCATTGGTGGCCGTTTTATTCAAACAGATCAAGTTCAAATGCCTGCGCGTCCTTATTTAGGGTTTTCAGATGCAGATGAAGAAGAATTAATAAACATAGTTCACGATCATTGGGAGGGCAATATCCAATGATAGGGCAGATTGAGAATGAAATCGTAAAATACATTAATACGCTCAATGATGCAGGCGTTCTAGGGTATAAAATCAGAGTTATTAAAACTTACAGCGGAGAATTACGCTCGCAAAAAGATCGTGCTGGTTTAAAAGATTTCCCAGCTATCTGGTTAGCGTTTGACGGAGCAGCACCTGTCCATGAAACATCCTCTTATATTAAATTAAAAGCCCGTTTTATGCTTTTAGTTGCAGCTGAAAACTTGAGAAATGAGAAAGCAGCAAGGCATGGCGCTGCTGGGGATGTTGGTGCATATCAGTTATGCGAAGATATGATGGGTGTCTTACATGGAAAAACGCCAGGTAGTCTTGAGTGCGTTGGGAAAATTGACCGCATGAGCATTCGCCCACTTTCCGTTGATGATACGAGGAATGGTCGTTTAGCTATTTACGGTTTGCCATTTGAAATTGATTTTCAAGTTAAGAAGTCATCGCCAGAAAATGATGATCAAAATCAACTGTCTGCAATTCATACAAATTGGGATCTGCCGCCTAACTATGATGTTGGCCCAGATTTGCCAGATGATGAAAACGCGGATGCAACCTCACACATAACAGGAGAATAAGATGAAGACTATTCGAATTAAACCGTCAAAAAGCGACTTAATTGTGCCTAATCCAGATAATGGCTTTCTAGCGTTAAGTCATGATGGAGAAGAAGTGATTTATAGCCGTTATTGGAAACGCCGCTTAGATGAGGGCGATGTCGTTACATCTAAAGCCCCACCAAAGACATCAAAATCAAAATAAATAGAAGTATTTAACGCAGGAGAATAAATATAATGATTACATTTACACAAGTTGCATCAAATGAAAAAATCCCAGGTTATTACGGTGAGATTTCAACTGTTAATGCAAATCAAGGGACTTTTCAGTATCCAACACGCATTTTGATTATCGGTCAAATGCTCTCGTCTGGATCGGCTGATGAACTAACAAAACATATTATTGCAGATGTTAAACAAGCTCAGGCATTGTTTGGGCGTGGATCACAAATGGCTCTTATGTGCGATGCTGTTTTAAGAAATCAGGATACTATTGAGGTTCATGCTATCGCACAAGAAGATGCAGAGGCGAGCGCCAAAGCATCGGGAACAATTCTTGTTACTTCGGCTGCGACATCGAGCGGAACGCTTTATCTATATGTAGCAGGGATGCGCCTACAAATTGGTGTAAGCGCAACTGATAGTGCTGAAGATATAGCTGCGAATATTATCAGCGCTGTTAATGCAGAAAAAGATTTACCTGTAGTCGCTGCAGTCAATGGAGTGACTTCGGAGCAAGTTGATTTAACGGCAAAAAATGCGGGCTTATGTGGAAATGAAATCAAGATCTATGCAAACCATTACACAGGCGAAGTTTTTCCTGATGGTTTTGCTATGGCAGTTACACAGCTCTCTGGTGGGACAGCAAACCCAGATGTTTCAGATGTTTTGGATGTAATTGAAGCCGATTGGTTCACAGATATTGCTTGCCCTTATAATGACACAGCAAACCTAGTTTTACTTGAGGAAGAGTTAACGAGCCGATTTAGCGCGATGGGCAAAAAGGATGCAACGCTTTCAATCGCTCATCGAGGAACATTCTCTGAAAATTACACATTTAGCAATGGCCGTAATTCTGAGTTTGTAAATAATATCGATGTTCCCGCCGACGCACTTGAACCTGCTTATGTTTGGGCTGCAACGGTTGTTGCTTGGACGGCTTTTTGGTCTAACCAGCACCCCGCACGACCTTATAAAGGCTTAGTTCTTAGTAGTTTAAAAGTTCCAAAGACAGTTAGAACAATCACAGAGCGCCGAACATTGTTGAATAATGGTTGTTCGACATGGATTGTTAATGGAGATGGGAATATCGCTATCGAGCGTCTTGTTACGATGTACCAGGTTAATGATGGCGGCATCGATGACGAAACATATTTAGATATTACGACCGTCAAAACATTTAGCCATATTCGATACGACCATAACGCATATATCTCAACTTTATACTTTGGCTCTGAGGGCAAAATTTTGACCGAAAGCGAGGCTGCTGCAGCTGCTTCGGATGTGTTGGTCACACCAAAGACGATCACGGCTTCATCCAAAGCAAGAGCGCAATTATGGATCCAGCAAGGATGGGTTTCTGAGATTATTGACATCAAGGCTGAGGTTGATGCCGTTGATCCAACGCGTGTGAATATGCTTATGAGCTTAGATATTACAAACCCACTTATGATTTTAGCAACCAAGTTAGATATGCGCCGATAAACGGTCATTTAAACAGATATTTAACAAGAATTTAAAAGGAGAAATAAAAAATGGAAGCATTGCACGGTAGAGCCACAATTAAAAGAGATGGCACAAATATTATTGTTGATGTTGATGCAAAACTCAAAATCGGTGGCGAAGTTACAGATGTAAAGATGGTTGGGCCAAAAGCCTTTGATTCAATTCGTTATATACCGAGCGAGCTTGAAATCAGAATTCCTCATACAGCTGATGTTGATCTGGTTAGCGAGCAATCTCGCCGCAGTGTTGAAATCCAGTTTCAGTCTGATAATGGGGCGACTTATGTTGTTCCTCAAGCCTCTCAAACTGGCGAATTAGATACAGGCGATGAGGGTTTAGTAGGTCTGGTCTATATGGGGGACCCTGCCCAAAAGCTTTAATTAAATTTTTCAACCATAAACCAATCTGAGGAGAAAACAGAAAATGGCAACAACAAAAACAAAACTATCAAATGGCCAAGAGGTCGAACTTAAGGAGTTAACAGCGGGCGATATTTTTGATGCGCAAGACGCAGCAAAGGAACTTCATATTATAAAAGATGTAGGTCCCGTTTTTGTGGTTAATTCAGTTGTTCTTGAAAGGCTTTTGACCTTGAAATCTATCATTTCAGTTGATGGCGATGAAAAAGCAGGAAATATGCAATGGTTGAGAGGCCTTTCTATCGAGGATCTTACTATTTTAAGGGAAGTTGGAGAAAACTTTGATAGTGCGACACTAAAGGAGGTCGGCGAACGGGGGCGAGATAGCGCGGCATCTTGATGATCTCTACGGGGCTGTGATTTTGCTTTGCAAACTTGGCCTTTTACAAACGAGCGTAGAAAGTATGCCGCTATCAAAACTTTTAAAAATATCAAAAATGATTTTAACGGAAAGAGGAAATAACTCAGATGGCTGATTCTAGAATGTCAGTATCGATGGTTTTAGAAATGGTTGATCGCTTCTCTAGTAAGACGGGGCGAATAAGCCAATCTATTAGCCGTATGAGTTCAGGTGGTCAAAAAGCCATGAGCGCCTTAAGACGTTCATCTGATATGGCGTATCAAGGGCTGGATAAGCTTGGCAACCGATATACAGCATTTTTGACGGGCGCTGGCGGTGCTTATGCCGTTAAATCTATAACTGACATGGAGACAAGATTAACCCGCTTGGGTATCCAATCAAATCGTTCAGCTGATGAGATAGAGCGGTTACGACAAGAAGTTGTAAAAACGGCGCAAGCGACCGATGTAAGGGTCAATCCTGATTTTATATTGGATGCCGTTGATAAAATTATTGAGAAGACAGGCGATCTTGAATTAGCAACAGGCAATTTGCGCAATATCGGTCTTGCAATGCAGGCAACTGGTGCGAATGGCGCAGATATTGGTGCGATGATTGCGGATTTATCAGAAAAATTTGATATTAAAAAACCAGAAGACTTATTTGAAACAATCGATCTTTTAACCAACCAAGGTAAGGCTGGTGCTTTCACTTTACAAAACTTTGCTACACAAGGCGAGCGAGTTACAGCGGCTTATTCTATTACTGGGCGTGTTACAAAGCAAGCAGACCGTGAGATGGGCGCAATGCTTCAGATGATTAGAAAAGGTGTGGGTGCGCCAGAACAAGCTGCCACATCATTTGAAGCCTTAATGAGTACATTGAACGATGGTTCAAAACGTAAATTATTAACAGACGCAGGAATACAAATCATGGATCCCAAAGATCCAGAACGAATGCGTGCGGTCACGGATATCGTCAAAGACGTCATCAAATTAACTGATGGTGATGCCGTTAAGTTAACGGCGGTTTTTGAGCGTGAAGCCATGCGGGCATTAAATATGATTGTTGCGGAGTATAAAAATACTAACGCATTTGAAACTTTAGATGGCTTTATGAATCAAGCTAGTGACGGTGGTGCAATTTTAGCAGATGCATTTAAAGGAGCAGATCGCTCTGCTGCGAAATGGCAAACGATTATTACAGCTATTAAAAATGGTGTCTTTAATACGTTAGAAAAGCCAATATCGTCGGTTGCGGATAAAGTTGGCGAGATGGAAACCTCAACACTCGATAAAGTTGTTGGTTATGGTTTGGGCGCAGCGGGCATTTTAGGTGGCTTGGCTTTGGGCGTTAAAGGTCATAAATTTATCAAAGGCGCATTCGGTCGCAAATCTGGTGGCGCGTTAGGAAATGCTCTTGGGAGTGTCGCTGGCGGCGTGACGGGAATGGTGCAACCTGTCATGGTTATGAATTGGCCCTCATCTATGGGAGGGTTTGATGCTGGCGGTTTTGGGCATGGTTTTAATAAATCAGCAAGAAATGGGATGCGAAAATCTTCAAGGATTGGTCGTTTTCTTGGCAAAGCTGGTAAATATGGTCGTTTTGCTAAATATGGCAAAAAGGCATTAAAGGCCGTTCCTTATTTAGGCGCTGGCTTGGTGGCTTTGGATGTTGGCTCTGCTGCTTTATCGGGAGAAGATGGCGCGATGGGCGAGGCTTTTGGCTCTGCTGGCGGTGGTTTAGCTGGTGCAGCGGCTGGCGCTGCTATTGGTTCAATTATTCCTGGTCTTGGAACTGCAATCGGTGCAGCCATTGGCGGTGTCCTTGGTTCATTGGGTGGCGGCGAATTAGGGCGATACTTAGCAACAGATAGTGAAGATAAGAAACTTTCTGGGCAAATTGAAATCAAGGTTGATTCCGAGGGGCGTCCAGCTGTTAATGCGTCCATAAACAATGGTTCTGTTGATACGGTTATTGACCAAGGTGTGATTATGGGGGGTGCATTATGACCTTTTATGATCGTTTAAGAAAAGCAAGTTTTAAGGGTTTTGAGTTTTCATTATCTGATGAGAGTAAAGAATTTGGCCGTGATGTTGTAAAACATAAAATTTTAAATGCGTCTGCCCCATCTTATGAAGATGTGGGACAAAAAGAAACAAGCTTTACATTAGAAATTGCCATTGGCGGGAATGATAATTTTTTAGAAGATGCACAAGCTTTTGAAGCGCTTTTGTCTGAAAAAGGAAGTGGCCGTCTTGTTCTGCCCCATGATGGAGAAATGACTGCGGTCGTTACTTCAGCGCGTCGTCGTACAACAACTAAAGAAATTGGCATTGTTTATTTTACGGTTACGTTTGACCGTGATGAAGAAAAGAATGACACAGCCACAGTTTCAACATCAACGATCCTTAAACAGCGCTCAAACACATCGTTTAATAGTGCTTTAACAGACTTTACAAAATCATATAGGGCTAATGTTCCAGACTTCGTTCATAACGCTTCTTTAACGGAAATTAATGGGATTGCGACTGATCTTGCCCTTGCGATTAGCCGTGTGAAAAGTGATTTTATTGCCCCTGACTTTAATGTTGAGAACACGGCCGTATTTGCAGATCAAATCGTTTCTATGTTTCAAGGATTGTTGAGTTTTGAGGCACCTGTGAATTATACGATTGCAACACAATCAGCTTCCAATACACCAACGGCTAATCAATCGTTGGAAATTGCAAAAGCCTTAATTGATGTGGCGGGTACGGCGCAGATCGAAGAAGTAGCAGGAGCAACCGCAACGCAGAGTTTAAGATCCTCTAATTCACAAGCAATTCATGTCATGGCAAAGGTTTCAGCTTTATCAGCTGCTGCGGATGCTGTTTCTTATGCCGAGTTTACATCAAAAGAAGAAGCCATAACCGTGCGTGATGATCTTTTGTCTGATATGGGAGAGTTGAGATCCTCGTCTGGTGCTTTGGGCTGGAATGATAGTTATATATCACTTGGTGGTCTTATGGCTGCGGTTAATGACGATATTAATACAGGTCTTGGGCGATTACCCTCAACGGCGTTGGTTCAGAATAATTCTGTTCTATCTTCACTTGCT
Source organism: Rickettsiales bacterium (assembly GCA_002720935.1). Lineage (GTDB taxonomy): Bacteria > Pseudomonadota > Alphaproteobacteria > Micavibrionales. The sequence continues at coordinate 44,227 of PBIV01000054.1, forward strand.
CTGGCGTACAGATTATACGGTCATGATCTTCAAAATGTGGTTTCAAAATCCGATGATCTTATAAAAAGAAATCGTGTTGTTCATCCCTCTTTTATTCCCATTCAGGATTTGGAGGTGTTGATCGATGCTTAACTCTTATGATTTTAAAGTTAGAATTAATGGTGTGGCTTATGATCTTGTGAAAGGGTTTTCTTTTAGCCGAGATATGAGTTTAATGGGATCTTCATTTAAGCTTGATTTAGTTGATCCAGATCATGAAATTTTAAAAATATTTCGCCCTGGCGTAAAAGCACAAATTGAGATTGATGGGGTGGAGATTGCCCGAGCTTGGTTAGAGGTATTAAGTATCTCAGATGCAAAAGGAACGGTTTATACTTATTCTGGCCGTGATGCATTTGCTGATCTGATCGATTGTTCTGCTGTCTTTTCTGATGGTTCATTTTCCAAAAAGAAAATCAGTTTAGAAAAAGCCATTGCGGATTTAATTAAACCTTATGGCTTAGCGGTTAAAAAACTTGCGGATACAGGAAAGCTTTTCGATAGCGTTACAATTACGCCAGGGGAAACAGTTGCCAATGTAATTACAAGGCTTTGTAAATATAGGGCCATTTTCCCTTATTCTGATGGAGTTTCTAATCTGCTACTTGCCAAACCAAGCGATATTAAATCGGGTGGCCGTATATATGTAACGTCTGAAGAAAGTAATATTTTAACCAGAGCTGGACAAATTAGTCATGTTCAACGCTTCTCAAAAGTCACGGTTAAAGGCAGCAACAATGGGTTGTCAGATTGGGCTTCAGCAACTCCGACACAATTATCTCAGAATGAGGGTGTCGCTTTTGATCCTGATATTAAACGACACCGTCCTTTAATTATCCAAGCAGAAAGTGATGGTTATGATATCGATCATAAAGAGCGCGCTGTTTGGGAGGTTCGTCATCGCCGTTTTTCAGGTACGGAGATCAGTTACACTTTGCCAGGTTGGAGTTCGCAAAATGGCGATCTATGGAAGATGAATTCATTAATTGAGGTCATCGATGAGGATCTCTTTATTCATAGAAATATGTTGATTAAAGGTATTGAGCTGACCCGTGACGATGATGGAACTAAAACAAAAATCACAGTTGCCCCATCAGAGGCGTATGACATTCCAGCCACCAAGCAAGAAGATAAAGACGATGCTTTATGGGGTGGTGGCGCATGATTAATCAAGTCGTAAACAAGCTTAAATCAATTATTATTCGTGGCAACTTAATGTCTGTTGATGACACTAATGCGCGCCAACGATGCGGTGCAACACTACTGGCTGGCGAAAGCCATGACAGTATTGAGCGTATTCAAAGTTTTGGCTTTTCATCTGTTCCCCCAGCTGGGGCATCTGCAATATTCTCGGCTGTTGCTGCGGACCGTACAAGACTTGTTTGTCTTGGCGAAAATCATTTATCTCATCGTCCAAAAAACAACAAGGTTGGGGAAACTATAATTTATGACGCGTTTACTCAATTTATTCATTTGAAAGCGACTGGCGTTATAGAAATTTCGGCTACTGGGGATTTATTAATCACGGCCCCTGGCAGAGTGCTTATCACTAGCCCTGTTGTAGAGATGACGGGCGATCTTAAGGTTAAGGGCGACATTATTGATAGATATGAAAGCAATAGTCGCACAAGCAATAATATGCGCGAAATATTTGATCTTCACACCCATCATGAAAATGATGCGAATGGCGAAACCAATCCTCCTACTCAAAAAATGGGAGGTGGCGTATGAAGCTAATCCCTAATCAAGATGGTCTTTTGGATATATCAATCGGCGAGAGTGGTGGCATCGTTTCTGAAACGACAATTGAAACGGCCTTATTATCTTCACTCTTATTAAACCGTCGTGCGGATTTAACTGATCCGTTGCCGTATGGGTATAAGGGGAAAACAGGTGCTTTGACAGATGATCGTCAAGGTTGGGTTGGCGATATATTTGATGATAAGGGGCGTCTTGTCGGCTCAAAATTATGGTTGTTAGATCAAGAATTGGCAACCAATGAAAATCGGTTACGCGCCCATGAATATATCCGTCAAGCGACACAATGGTCGATCGATGACGGCTATGTATCCAAAATTGACATTATTGATGAATGGTCTGGCCAAGACCGTTTGAACATCAAAGTCACTTTTCACATGACGAATGGTCAGCGTTTTAATTTGAAGTTTAATTATGAAACGGGAGATGTATATGTCTTATGATATTCCTACACCAAAAGAGATAAAAAGCCGTTTGAATGCAGAGGCAGCTCTTACAACAGGATCGCAACACGCATCACTTCCTGGCACAGCTGAAAATATGTACACGTCTGTTGCGACTGTTCTATCTTATGAGCTTTATAGCTTTATATCATATTTATCTCAACAGATTATACCAACAACGGCGGATACAGATTTTTTAGAGCGTCATGCGGGTTTTTATTTAAGTAATCCACGTAAACCATCTGGGAAATCCACAGGCCCCGTTGACGTTATAGGGACGAATGGCACATTAATTCCCTCTGGGTCTATCCTAGTTCGCGCTGATGGCCAGACATATAGTTTAGATGCTGATGTGACTGTTGGTGTTGATGGCACGGCAGTTGGTAATGTTACGGCTGAAAACGCAGGCTCTTTGGCAAACACAAGCGCTGATGTTTCTCTATCATTAGAGTCAACGATTATCGGCATAACATCGATAAGCGTTAGTGATGATGGTTTATCTGGGGGAACAGAAGTCGAGAATGATACATCTGTGTTAAACAGGCTTTTAACGAATGTTCAAACGCCACCACAAGGGGGAAGTTTAAAAGATTACGAAACATGGGCAAAGGAAGTTTCAGGCGTTACACGAGCGTGGGCAAGAGAATCCGATGATGGAATTATGACGGTTCATTTAACGTTTGTAATGGATGACAAAGAAGATACCCCAATTCCAACAGCGAATGAGGTTGAAATTGTTGAAGATTACATCTCAGGCTTAAGACCAGCTGGTGCAAGACCAGATATTAATGCCCCTGTACAATCGGCTGTTAATTTATCGATTGAGTTAAGTCCGAATACGGTTGCTGTCCAAGATGCTATAAAAGCCGAGTTAGAAGATTTCTTTTTCCGTGAAGCGACAGCTGGCGGGTCAACGCTACATTTATCAAGAATTTCTGAAGTTATTTCTGCGGGTGCTGGAGAGAACTATCACAAGTTAATTTCTCCCGTTGCAAGCCTAACGTTTGCTTTTGGAACATTGCCTGTGCTTGGCGCAATTACATGGAGTTCGCCTGCATGACAAGAATTAATATAACAGAACAAGATTATCTAAAAAGAGCTTTAAGCTTATTGCCCCCAGGTCAGATGGCACGGGATTTAGATAGTAACTGGGCAAAGGTTTTAAAACCTTTGGCGAGTGAGCTTGCGAAAGTTACAGAGCGTGCTGCCCGATTGTTAGAAGAAGCAGATCCCCGAACAGCTATAGAATTATTTGAAGAGTGGGAAGCGTTTGCAGGGCTGCCTGATTCCTGTACATCAACAGATTTAACATTCGGTGAGCGCCGTGATGCCCTTGTTGCCAAGTTAAGAGCAAAAAGAAATTTATCTCGCCCTTATTACAAACAGCTTGCTGAGGGGTTGGGATACGATGTTGTTATTTCTGAATATCGCCCTATGGGCTTTGGTAATTGGGGGTTCGGGGCAAATGAAGTCTATGACGATCATGGACGATATTTTATAGGGCCTCAAACGCCAGGAAATAATTATCAATATTACTGGGTTATCCATGTATCTGGCTCGAAATATACCCGTTTTTCTTTTGGTCGAAGTGCTTTTGGAGATCCTCTCTTGCACATAAGAACAGCCAATGATCTTGAGTGTAAATTGAGAAAATTAAAGCCCGCCGACACACATTTAACATTTATCTATGAAGAGGAGTAAAAAATGAAATATATACCGCCATTAAATGCCCTGCCAGGGGATGAGGAAGATGACAACAGATCATATTGGAATGCTGATCCAAGTGGTGCAAATTTACCTTTGCGTCAAGGGGCTTATCCAGATGCAAGAGGCTTTGAATCTGTTCAGCGTGAAATCTTGAATGTTATTACAGGTGCTGGGATTACACCTGATGAGAACGACTTGACCCAGTTATTTGATGCAGTCCAAGCCCTTGGCGGTTTCGATGTGGTTTCGCCAACGACGGAAACTGATATAAGTGATGGGGACTTTATGGCTTTTGCCGATGTTAGTGCTGCCAATGCCAATAAGAAAATCACTTTCTTAAACCTTTTAGGCAAAATTATCCCGAGAATTTTGATTAAGGATTACACTAATCAAGAAACTTTGAATGATGCCGATTATGTTCCTTTTGAAGATGTTAGTAACAGTAATGCAAACCGCAAGGTTACTCTAGCTGCTTTAAAGGCTTTTATTGTGTCAGGTGTTACAACGCCCGATGCAACAACGACAACCAAGGGTAAAGTTGAATTAGCGACGGATGCTGAAGTAAAAAATGAAACAGCAAGTAAAGTGTTAACAGCTGATCAAATTAAATA
>PBIV01000055.1 GCA_002720935.1 Rickettsiales bacterium
ATCCGTCTTCATGTTCGTAATGACAAAGAAAAATCAGCGTGTCTAAAATCGGGTATTAAAGATTTAACTAAAATCTACACTCTTGATGAGATTGCCAAAGGCGATATTATCGTTTCAGCAACAGGGGTTACGACGGGTCCTTTATTAAAAGGGTTAGAGCGTAAAAACAATATCATTAAAACGCACACTGTTATTATGCGATCAATTTCAGGAACGCTTCGTTATATTGAGACGACACATAATTTGAATAGAAAAGAATTAGTTGATTAGTCTTCTATTTGAAGCAGTTCTTGTTGGAAAAAATCCATCATTTCACGAACCTCTGGCGATTTTAAGCGCTGTTCAAATACCTTATAGGCAAGGATTGTTGTCTTTTGTGAAACATTAAGGCTGGGCATGCCGCCTTGCTCATCTTCGTTATCTGAATTCTCACGTGTTGGATCAATTGGACTAAATGACTTTGCCTTTGGTGTGTAGCCAGGGGCAAGTGGGATGTAGACTTTTGCGTCTGCTCGTTCAATAATTTTTGGATCAAGATCATCATATTCATTTCCGATTAGAATGGTGTCGTGATCTTTAAATTCAAAATGATCAACCTCAACGGCATCTTCATCAAAATAATTTACAATAAAGCGACCTTGTTTTCTGCGCGCATTCTCATAGTTTTCAAAGTCCCCGATCGAGTAGTCTTTAAGCCTAGAGCTTGCGCCTGTTGAAAAATCATTCAATGTTTTTAGCTTATCCTCATCTTCAAGGATTTTATATCCATCATGAACCGCCATCCAAATATGGAACATTTCACAAGCGCGCATGGATTGACCTAAATTGATAGGGGATTGAACATTGTAAAAACAAATACTCACATTTAAGTTGTGAACAAGCTCTAGTGGGTTTGAGTTTCCGAAGTCAATCATGGCTAATAATAATCCTATGTGTTGTAATTATCTCTCTTTTTAAAATATATCCTTGATTATTACCTGCAAGCATTAAATAATGTTTAATCATGACAAAAAGAAAAGATGTTGCAGTAAAAGAGTCGGCCTCTGGCAAACGCTGGGTGCTTAATCAAACAGATAACGAGTTAGTTACATCGCTATCAAGGAAGTTTGATATTCCTTTAATTCTAGCAGAAGTACTGGCAAGTCGAGATATCGATCTTGATCTAGCCGATGATTATCTTGATCCAAAAATTAAAAATTTAATGCCCAATCCTTCTGTTATGAAGGATATGGACAAGGCTGTTAAGCGTATTGCAGATGCAATTGAAGCCGATGAGAAGGTCGCTGTCTTTGGAGACTTTGATGTTGATGGTGCAACTTCAAGTGCTTTGTTAAAAAATTATTTTAGAGCGATTAATCAAGACATAGAAATTTATATCCCTCACCGTGTTAAAGAAGGGTATGGCCCTCAAATTGACGCTTTTAAACAGCTTAAAGTAGAAAAAGATGTTTCTTTAATTATCACGGTTGATTGTGGCGCAAGTGCGCATTCTGTTATTAAAGAAGCCAATGATCTTGATCTAACAACAATTGTTTTTGACCACCACCAAGCAAAAGGCGAATTACCACCAGCACATGCTGTTGTGAACCCGAATCATGAAAGTGATCCGTGTGAGTTAAGCTATCTTGCGGGTTGTGGCGTAACATTCATGTCCTTGGTCGCTTTGCAGCGTGAATTAAAAAAGCGCGGCTATTTTGAGAAAAAAGGAATTACACCGCCCGATCTTACAAAATCGTTGGATTTGGTCGCACTGGGTACGGTTTGTGACGTTATGCCGATAGTTGGGCTAAACAGAGCTTTTGTAAAACAAGGGCTTAAGATCATGGATCAACGTGAGAATTTAGGCCTTAAATTCCTTCTTAACGTTGCTGAATATGACGGTAAAGGGAAAAAAGGTAAGCCAAGAGATGAGAGTGATGTCCTTTACCCTGCTGTTGAATCACTAATCTCAAAAACTAAAGAAGATGATGAACGCCATACGGATAGAAAATCTATCTCTGTTTATGCGCTGGGTTTTGTTTTAGGGCCTCGAATTAATGCAGGCGGGCGCTTAGGCGATGTTCCTGATTTGGGCGCGCGTCTTCTTTCTAGCACGGATGAACAAGAGTTGGCTGAAATTGCATTGGAGCTTAATCGTTTAAATATTCTTCGCCGTGGCGAGCAAGAAGATGCTCTAAAGCAGATTTTTAAAGACGGTCAAGAGCAAACAGATGATATGTTTGTTATGCTTCAAAATGAAAATTGGCACCCTGGTATCATCGGTATTATGGCTGGACGCATAAAAGAAGAGGTTTATAAACCTACAGCTGTTCTTACAAAAGATGATAAAACAGGCCTTTGGAAGGGGTCTGCCAGATCAGTTGAACAAGTTGATCTAGGTTCAATTATCTTGGATGCCAAAAAACAAGGTATTTTAGAAGCAGGCGGCGGTCATAAAATGGCGGCGGGCTTTTCTTTAAAAGAAGAGAATTTAGATAAGTTCCGATCTTTTATGAATGAAGAAATTGAAAAGCAACTCAAAGGTCAAGAATTAAAAGAAGACTTAAAAGTCACATCTGTTATCTCATTCCATGCAGCAACCAAAAATTTGGCTGAACAATTAAAGCTTTTGGAGCCTTGTGGACAAGGAAACCCGAAGCCTAAATTTCTTATCTCTGGTGTGACTGTTAAAGATGTGCGTCTTTATGATAAAGGGGAATCAGACTTTATGATCCTTACCTTGGGCGACGCTGGTGGTAAGGGCTATACAAAAGCGATTGTAATGGCTAAGAAGGGTTCTGGTCTTCATACATTGCTTCTTGATGCAAATGCATCGGGTAGGGTGGTAAACCTACTAGGGAGCTTGGAAATCAATGTATATGATTATGAGGAAAGTGTTCCTGATCCATCAAACCGAAATCGTGTTATGAAAGTTAAAAGACGCAGAGAGACCTTACAAATTAATTTAGATGATGCGGTTCTTGATAGTGCGGATCTATCATTCAAAAAAAAAATGAAGAACAAGCAGCGTAATAGAGCCAAGAAAAAATCGCCTTTTAAGCCAAGATAGACTTAAATTTAGGCATTGTTTTTTGAAAAACTAAAAATCTTTTCAAAAAGACTTGATTTTATTAAATCAAACAGTTATACATTACTTCGCTTCTAAGGCATTTGACATGTTTTTTTGTGTCCCGTTCGTCTAGAGGCCTAGGACACCGCCCTTTCACGGCGGCAACACGGGTTCGAATCCCGTACGGGATGCCATTTTATCTTCCAATAAAATTCTATATCGTTTATTATAGCCTTATAAATTAAGGCGTTAAGCGTATTTATTGTTTAATACAATCCAATAAGGTTTTACTAAATCTAAGTTATTTAGGGGCTTTGTTGGGGGCCTTTTTAAAAATTGAAAAATAAAGGCCCCTAAAATGAAACTAAACGACCAAACTTGTAAGCATGCTAAGCCAAAAGATAAAGCATATAAGCTTTTTGATGGTGGAGGTTTATATTTACAGGTTAATAAATCAGGATCACGCTTATGGCGTTTAAAATATTATTTTCTTAACAAAGAAAAGAAATTATCAATTGGAGAATATCCAATCATCAGTCTTTCAATGGCACGTGATGAAAGAGAGAAAGCTAAAAAATTAATAGCTCAAGGAATTGACCCATCTCAACATAAGCAAGATATTAAAAATGATAGAATTGAAGAGCAAAACAATACATTTGAAGTAATAGCCAGAGAATGGTATCAAATGAAAAGCTCTGAATGGTCAGCAGTTAATACAAATACTGTTCTTGGCCGTCTTGAAAAAGATGTCTTTCCAGTCATTGGAAGTGTTCCGATTAAAGATATTACCCATACAATGTTATTAGACTTAGCAAATACAGTTAAGCAAAGAGGAGCTAGTGAATTAGCAAAGCGCATTATTCAAATGTCTAAACATATCTTTCAATTTGCTATTATTACAGGTCGTGCAGAAAAGAACATTGCAGAAGATTTAAAAGGGCTTGTTAAGCATGAAAGTAAAACGCATTTTGCGTCTATAGAAGTGCATGAAATACCAAAGTTCTTAAAAGATTTAGAAAATCATAAACATAATTTAAATAGGCAAACATATTTAGCTGTTAAATTGTTAATGCTTACATTTGTTCGCACAGGAGAAATGATTAAAGCTGAATGGCAAGAATTTGATGAAGATAACTCTCAATGGATTATTCCTGCTAAGCGAATGAAAATGAAAAAAGATCATATCGTTCCGTTATCAAGACAGGCTATGCAGGTATTAAAGGAAATTAGGCAGTTACACAATCATCCAAAATTTGTCTTTCCAAGTCGTAACAGCCACGTGAACCACATGAGCAATAATACAATTTTAATGGCTCTCAATAGAATGGGTTATAAAGGTATCATGACAGGTCATGGCTTTAGGTCATTAGCAATGAGTGCAATCATGGAAAAGCTGGGCTATCGTCATGAAGTACCAGACGCACAGCTTGCACATGCAAAGCGAGGAGATGTAAATAGGGCATATGATAGAGCGAAGTTTTTAGATGAGCGTGTTGTTATGATGCAAGAATGGGCTGATTATTTAAATGAGTGTGGGCAACATGGAATAAAAATAGTTGGCAAATCCGCAAAATCTATCTAAGTTTTAATTATGCTTGATTGGAGTTTTAATAAATTTGAATGCTTGCCGCTCTTGGTATCTTTACTTTTAGATGAGAATACATCTAAAAATGAGCAAGCACTTGATGCTCTATATGATGCAGACAAAAGCATAATGTCTTCCAATCTATGGAACTCCGAAAATAAAATGTTTCTAAACTCGATCTTAGATGCAATTTCAGTTGGGGATTTATTCTGTGAAAAGAACTATACTAAAAGCGAACTTAGCCAATCCAATTTCTCCAATCTTTTTATCGAACCTGTAAGCTTCTTTAGATGGGCTGAAAAACAAGACTATAAACTCACATATAGCGTAGAATTCAATGTCAAATCTCGAGAAAAAGAATTGAGAATAAAGCACTTTGATAATTATTTGATTAGTAAAGAAGAAGTAGAAACCTTAATGCGTGAACCCCTATGGTTTACTTCTCATGCGATTATGTATCTGCATGGCTATAGACCATCACCATACAATCATAGCAGCTATAATGGCGGAGATTCTAATAATTTTATAATTTCATCTCATAGGGAAATGAAACTTATTTATCAATACTTGCAAGACACTTATAAGCTCAATCAAATTAAAATCTATGACAACCATGGGCACAAAGTGAAACCAACCGATTTCATGATATGGGCAGAAAATTTAGGATTACCATTCCCAAACTTGATATTACCGAAAGTTAAAAATCTTAAAAAACCTCTTGGGACTAGAGAGCGCAATACCCTTTATAAAATGATATTGGGTATGGCGGTTAAAGGTTATGGCTACGATCCAGAAGCCAGTAAAAGTGATGTGCCAAAGGAAATTGAAGGGGATCTTGCTCTGCTAAATATAAACCTTACAGCAGAAACAATCAGGGAGTATCTTAAAAAAGCATATTCAGAGTTTCCTGTAAGTACTGAAAGACCTGAATCTTAAAAAAGAAATCGTGTTTACAAAAACGATAATCTTCCTAAACAAATTTTAAACAGAATAAGATTTCCTTGGTTTTAATGAAACGAAGGAGAACCAAGATGTATAACCAAACCTTACCCGAAACTGGTTTTGTAAGACTACCAGTAGTATTAAAAGTCTTTCCTGTGTCAAAATCTACATGGTGGTCTGGCGTAAAAGAAGGACATTATCCTAAGCCTGTAAAACTTGGCCCTAAAATTACAGCATGGCGAGTTGAAGACATTAGAGAGTTAATCGCTTCAAAACAAGGTTAAACAATGTCAAAGCGTCTATACTCACATAAGAGAGTGAGATATTGGTATGCCTATGACATAGACGATATTTGCACCACATTCTCTGACTTGGGATTACACCCTCAAACGGTCAGGAAATGGATCAAGAACGGCCTGAAAACCATTGATGCAGGAAAGCCTGCGCTTGTATATGGGTACGACCTGATCGAATACCTCAAAGCAAACAACAGTACAAATAAATGTAAAACTGCATTTGGTGAGATGTATTGCATGGGATACCAAGATGCGCGAGCTATCTTCAAAAATGTCATATCCGTAGAGCAAAAATCACAATTCCTGAAAATCAAAGCTGCATGCCGTGAGTGCAAAAAGCCTATGTTCAAAAGCTATAAACTTTCTAATTTTCCTGCATTGCGCCAGAATTTTAAACTGGTTGATGTTCTGGAATTATATGATTTTAAGACCTGCATCGATAAGACTCACATTCATGTACAAGAGCAAGGCAACACAAATGAGTCTATACAAGGAGAATTATTTTGAAAATAAAAGACAAAAAGAAGGATCAATGTAATCCTGTTAATGAACGTATGAAGTACAAATACCGAAAGCATGTAAGGCGTATAGGGCAAAAAGATGAAAAGACTGTTCTGGCAACATTGAAGCATATCCGCGATTTTGAGATTTATATAAGTTTCGCTGGTTTTGAAAAATTCAATGATGGTATTGCAGACAAATATATGCAAGCTATGTTTAGGGGCAATTTATCCCTGTCATACATCAATGATAATATTCGATCCTTGAAAGACTTTTTAAACTGGCTCGAGCGACAACGCGGTTATCGCAGTAAAATAAATTACAATCATATTGATTACCTGAACATTTCACGCAACCAGCGCAAGACAGCAAAAGCTACGGAATATCAAAAATCTTATAAATACGATCAAATTATACAAGTCATTCGGCAAATGCCTGATAAGTCAGATAAAGAAAAGCGCGACAAAGCCCTTATTTCCATGCAAGCACTGTGTACACTACGCATTTCTGAATTACGCACAGTCAAGATGAAAAGCTTGATTGAGGAAGAAGGTCAATATTTCATATATGTTTGTCCCAAAAATATGAATGTTAAGTTTGCAAAAATACGTCATGCTGTCTTTATCCCTTTACCAAATGATATAATTGATAATGTTTTGTTATGGCGCGATCATTTGCGCGCTCTTGGCTTTAACGATGGCGATCCTTTTTTTCCAAAAGTTGATAATCATTTTGGAAAAACAAACTTGTTAGAACAAACTATACAGAAAACAGCCATTAAATCAGATACAACTATCCGCGATGTTTTTAAGAAAGCCTTTGAAAGTGCTGGGCTTGAATATATTAAGCCACATTCATTCCGAAAAACACTGGCACGGTATGCAGAAACACAAAGCCCAGCATTTTTAAACGCAGTCAGACAAAATCTTGGTCATGAGTCCATAGATACGACACTAAGCAGTTATGGGCAGTTATCTGTTGCTGAGCAAAGAAAAATTATTTCTAGTGTGAGCTTTGATTGATCCAAGAATTTAATAAGAAATATATTTTTCTTTAGGGTAAGAAATATTAGATTTAGTATTGAAAAGGAGCAGTATTGACTATTTTTATATTATTACTTAAGTTAAAGTTTCTATTAAAAGCACTATAAAGAAGTATTTCTATGCGTTTTAAGATAAATCGTTTTGATTTAAGCGCTCTGACGTTGATATCGAGCTCGTCCACTGCTCAAGCAATTACGATTGCTTTATCCCCGATAATCACACGCCTTTTTACGCCTGAGGATTTTGGTGTTTATTCTGCTTATGTTGCTTTGGTCGCAATTTTATTGGTGTTAGTCAATGGAAAATATGACCAAGCTATTATTTTACCAAAAAGCGATAGAACGGCGCGTGATATTATCTTTGCGGGTATGGTAATTAATATTATTATTGCGTGCCTTTTATTTGGAATAATTTTTCTTTTTGATGATTATTTAATTGGGTTTTTAAATAATGAAGATTCAATTCGTCCTTGGTTATATGTAATTCCATTAATTGTATTTTTAACAGGTGTGTATCAAAACTTTTATTATTGGCAGGTTCGTAAAAGTGGGTTTTATCAAATAGGAGCTAGTAAAATATTTAATACAAGCGCCATGAATGGAGCAAGTATTGCTCTTGGGTTTTTAGGGTTTAAAATTTCTGGTTTATTACTTGGTTATTTGGCGGCGCGCTTTGTATCGCTTATCCCATTATTCTTTAAACTTCATGATTTGACTTGGAAGTTAAATCAAAAAAGAATGCGTGTTGCTACAAAAAAATATATAAATTTTCCAAAGTTTTTGATTTTTTCTGGTGTTCTTAGTGCGCTTTCTATGCAAATGCCTGTTTTGTTATTAACAGCATTATTTACGTCAACTTTAACCGGTTTATTTGTTTTAACGCAAAAAGTAGCTAGAATGCCAATTACGATTGTTGCTAGTGCAATCTCTGATGTTTTTAAGTCAGAAGCTTCTAAAGCATTTAGGGAGCAAGGAGAGTGTAGAGCAGTCTATAAGAAGACGTTGTTTAGGTTGGTTTTAATTGCAACTCTTCCTTTTATAGTTTTCTTCTTTATTGCACCTGACTTATTTAGATTAGTTTTTGGTCAAGAGTGGCGAGAAGCAGGCGTGATTGCACAATATTTGGTGCCTATGATGTATTTTCAGTTTATATCTTCACCGTTAAGTGCGATGTATGTTATCGCAGAAAAACAAAAGCTTGATACAATTTTTCAAATCCTTTTAACCACGATCACAGCATTGCCATTTATAGTCGCGAGTATCTTAGGTTGGGATGGCTTAGTTGCAGTTAAAATCTTTTCTTTTTTGTATAGTTTAGTATATTTAAGCAATCTGTTTGTGACTTGGCGCTTTGCTAAAAATAAAGTAAAGGTTTAATCTTTTAAATATGAAGAAAATTTTAAAATCAATTTATTGGTCGGTTGTCAAGGTTCTTTCCCCATCTGTTTATAGAACTAAAGGAACTGCAGGGCCTATTACATTTAAAAACTTATTTGTGCAAAAGGTTATAGGAATTAACAGATGTGCATATTGGCCAATGCATTTCACAAGCAAGGCAACGGGGGTAAAAAACATTAAAATCGGAATTGGTACAGCGCCGGGATTGTCGCCGGGGTGTTATATTCAAGGTAAAGGAAAGATTTTTATTGGTGATTATACTATTGTTGGTCCTAATGTTGGTATTATCAGTGCAAATCATGATAAGGATGATTTAACCAAATATGATATTGGAGATGTTAGAATTGGTGACTATTGTTGGATTGGCATGAATAGTGTGATTTTACCAAATGTTGTCTTAGGTAATAATGTTGTTGTTGGAGCGGGAAGTGTTGTCACAAAAAGCTTCGAGCAGGGCAATGTTGTGATTGGAGGCAATCCAGCGAAAGTTATTAGAACATTGGATCCAATTACGACCCCAATAAAAAATAAGTATGAGTATTACGGCTATATCAAAGCCAGTTCATTCGAGACATTCCGCAAGAAGAAATTATCTGTTTAGTTCTGAAAGTTTAGTAAAAAATGAAAATTGCTATTATAACGCAAGATAGTAAGCGCTTAGTTCCTTACCTAATGGATGAATATGATGTTTGTGGCCTGATAGAATGCGCAGACCGCAAAAAGAGAACTAAATTCTTTAAGGTTTTGACAAAACTGTATCGGATGATTTTTAGGAGAGAGCGTCCTCTTGTGTCTTTATCAAAAAAGCATAATGTTCCTTATTTTTTTTTGAAGAAGAATACACAAAAAAATCTAAAAGATTTTCTTGAGCAAGTTAAGCCTGATTTAGTAATTGTTTATTCAATGTCATTTTTATTAAAGAGTGATGTCTTAGAGATTCTTAAACATGGCTTTATAAACTTGCATCCTTCATATTTACCTTATTACCGTGGGGCTAATCCGGATTTTTGGCAATATTATAATGCTGAGAGTGAGCAGGGTATTACCATTCATAAGATTGACGCAGGTGAAGATACTGGTGATATTATCCTACAAGAAAAAATTAAAGTTCCATTGGGGATAAAATCGCCAGAGCGTTTGGATATTCTTATTAACAAGCACGGTTTACCATTGATGCGTCGTGCGATCTCAATGATTGAGGAAGGTGAGAATAATTTCCAAAAACAAGAACCACGCCCTGAATTGTTAAAGGCTAGAAATATTATAAAATCAGAACATAAAGGACTTATTCCTTGGGAGCTATGGTCTGTTGAGCGTGTGTGGAATTTATTAAGGGGGACTGAAAGTTGGTTTGAGCCGATTAAACAGCCATCAGGTATTTACAAAGGACAGCGTTGGTCTGTTGGCGGATTTGAAAAATGTGTTACTGATCAATCTAAATTGGGGAGTGTTCAAAAAAAAGAAAATAATTATTATCTTGTTTGCAAAGATGGTGTGATTAATTTAAAAATACATTTTAGTTTAAGAAGTTTAATTCTATCTTTTTTTTAGGAGCATTATGGATAGGGTGAGTCGGATATATGAAGAGGCTTGGTGGTTTGACTCTGTATCACCAAAAAATTGGGATGTTTTAACAATTGAAGATGATAATAACCAAACTATTCTTCGCCTTCCTTATGTAATAAAAAAGGATCGTTTAGGTTTTAAAACATTAACTAAACCACCTTTTTCTCAAACTCAAGGCCCTTGTTTTAACATAAAACAAGGGGGAGGGTACAAAGATTTAGTTTTTCAAGAAAATATTTTTACTCAATTAATTAAAAAATTACCCAAATGTGATCGAGTAGACTTGTATTTTGATCCATCAATAAAAAATTGGTTGCCATTTTATTGGCACGGCTTTTCACAAACAACTCGTTATACGTATATTTTAAATGGTTTGGGTAATCTGGATAAAATTTACAAAGGATTTTCAACAAGAACAAAAAGAGCCATTAAAAAAGCTGAAAAAAGCAGCGTTCAAATTGAAGAGTCTAATGATATTGAAATTCTTTTGAAAGTTTTGAAAGAAACATACGGTCGCCAAAATATAAGTCAATCCGATACTGATAATATTTTAAGAAACCTTTATGAGGCAGGTAAAGCGCGTGGCTGTATGACTTTACTTGTTGCAAAAAATAAAGAGGGCGATTTTTGCGCAGCGAGTTTATTTGCAAGAGACTCTAAGACATCGTATTATTTAGCTGGCGGAGCGTTTACTCGATATCGTGAATTACAGGCACAAAGTTTAATAATGTGGGAAGGTATAAAGCATGCAAGTAATTATACAGAACAGTTTGATTTTGAAGGGTCAATGATTCGAGGCGTAGAAAACTTCTTTAGAGGCTTTGGAGCAATTCAAGTTCCGTACTTTCATATTTCAAAAGACGTTTCAAAAAAATATAAAATTTTCCTTTGTTTGAAAAAAATAATAAAAGCAATTGTTAAATAAATTTTTTAATATCTTCACTCTTAAATTTAGTTTTAGTTTTTTTGTATAATTTTATATGAGGGGGCCTTATTGGG
The DNA here is from genome assembly GCA_002720935.1 of Rickettsiales bacterium. GTDB lineage: Bacteria > Pseudomonadota > Alphaproteobacteria > Micavibrionales. Next base: position 11,379 of record PBIV01000055.1, read on the forward strand.
GGCCTTATACTTTTTTCTTATTGATTAATTATTGTATATCAATATGTTAAATTTTTAATTAGTATTCCGTACGGCAATAAAATTCTATATCGTTTATTATAGCCTTATAAATTAAGGCTTTGAGCGTATTCCTATTCCAAAACCGTCTAAAGAGATTTTATAAAATCAAAAAAATTAGGGGGTATCGATGGGGGTATGTTTTAGATAGTTAATTGGAGATACCTCCCAGATGAAACTTACTGCACAATTAGTTAAAAAAGCGACTGGGCGTAATAAGGTTGTTTTAAAATAAATCTTATTTTTTTTAATGGAAAAAGTTTAATCATAAAAGTTAACGCGTTCACAAGCGAGTGAAGGCTATGCATATCTATGTATTAAAGGATGGGGAAATAATAATTTTGAGTGGCTCCTCGGGAGGGATTCGAACCCCCGACCAATTGATTAACAGTCAACTGCTCTACCACTGAGCTACCGAGGAAAATTAGGGCTACTCAAAATAAGCTTTGTTTGTATAACAAACTCACTATAGAAAAACCAGCGAAAAATTAAAAAAAATCAAAAAAAATTGATTTTGGAGGCGCGAACCGGAATCGAACCGGTATACAAGGATTTGCAATCCTCTGCATCACCACTCTGCCATCGCGCCTTAACTTTTAATAAAAGTCTGTTATTACTTCGCAAAGTCCTAATGTTATTGCATATTGATATAGAACTTGCAATCATCAATCAACATTATAAAATAAAAAAAGTTATTTTTTTCTTATAACGCTTTCTTTATAACAGGTTTATCTGTTCTTTCTAAAATACGATCAAAATAAGGATAATAAAATGGATTTTGATGTGGCCCGCTTAAATATGGTTGAAAGCCAATTAAAGCCAAACTTTCTAACCGATAAAAAACTAATTGATATCTTTCGCTCTATTAAAAGAGAGAATTTTGTCAAAGATCGTCTTAAGGCTCGTGCTTACGCAGATGAAAATTTAGAAATCGCAGCAAACCGTTTTATGTTAGAGCCAGTGATATTTGCCCGTATGGTGCAAGCAGCGGAATTAAAAAGCTCTGATATCGTTTTGGATATTGGTTGTGGTACAGGATATTCAACGGCCGTATTTTCACAAATAGTAGAGATGGTCATCGGTTTAGAACAAAATGAAAAACTCGCTGAAGACGCAGAAGAAAATTTAAAAGACGAAGCATTCTGTAATACGGCGATTTATAAAAAAGACCATAATAAAGGTTTGAAAGATCAAGGACCATTTGATGTCATTTTTATCAATGGTGTCGTTGATGAAATTCCTGAAACTCTTATCGATCAATTAAAAGAGGGGGGACGACTATTGGCGATTGAAAAAAATGAAAAAGAAATTACACAAGCTGTTCTTGTCAAGAAGATAAGAAGTTCTATTTCTAAAAAGTCATTGTTTGACGCTTTTGCACATTATCTTGTGGGGTTTGAGCCAGAGCAAAAGTTTACATTTTAAAGTGCGGGGTCTCTTATGCTTGTAATGAATAAGCGTTTTTTATTTCAATATCTATTTTTTGCTGTTACGTGTTTGCTTGCAACGGTTTCAATGTCTTCAGCAAGTTTTTCAGAAAGTTTGGAAGAAGCGGTAGTTCGTGCTTATAAGGCAAACCCCACGTTACAAACTGCACGATATAATTACGAATCTGTTTTATATGCGGTACCAGAGGCAAAATCTGGATATAGGCCTTCTTTAAATGTTTATGGAACACAAGAATGGTCCGAGTCAGAAAGTGAATTAAATAGTAATATTCCAGGCCTGCAAGAAGAAACAGACCTTACAACAAAAACAGCTCAAGTTGAAATTATTCAAGCCTTATTTAGAGGTGGGCGTACAGTTGCGGCTGTTAATGCTGCAAAGGCTTTGGTTAAGGCGGAATCACAATCTTTAGCCGAGTCAGAGCAATCTGTTCTTTTAAATGCTGTTAGTGCATATTATGGGCTGGAAGAAGCGCTTGCTATTCAAAACCTTAGAGAAAAGAACGTTGATGTTTTGGGCGAACAGTTAGAAGCCACACAGGCAAGATTTGATGTGGGCGAATTAACAAAAACAGATGTGAGCCAAGCTCAATCAAGATTATCTGGTGCGAAATCTGATTTAATCGAAGCCCAAGGAAATGTTAAAAAGGCACTTGCCTTATATGAACAAATTATTGGCGAGGCTGGTGACAGTGTTTTAAATAAAAAAGATGAAGAAAAAACACGTTTTTCATCATCATTATTACAAAGAATTGAATTGCCTGAAGATGTTGGGCAAGCAATTGATATTGCAAGCGAACGAAACCCGTTAATTTTAGAATCACTCTTTTTAAAACAAGCTGCTGATTATGATGTTGATAATGTGTTTGGGGAATTATTGCCTGAGTTAAATGCTTATGGTCGGTTTACTAAAAGTTATGATCCATCAATCAATGTTAAAGAAAGTGAAGACACTGCATTTGGCCTAAATTTAACAATACCACTTTATCAAGGTGGTGCGACAAGGGCGCGTTTGCAAAGCAATAAAAAGACGCTCTTATCATTAGAGGCAACGTTGATGGACACTAAAAGATCGGTCAGACAACTCGTCATTGATGCGTGGCATGAATATTTATCAACAAAAGCACAAATTGATGCGATTAATGATCAAATTGAAGCTGCAGAAATCGCCTTAGAAGGGGTTCGTGAAGAATCACGTGTTGGATCCAGAACGGTTTTGGATGTCTTGGATGCCGAAGAAGAGCTTTTGAATGCACAAGTTTCTAATGTTTCGGCTAGATCATCTCACATTATAAGTCAGTTTTCTCTGCTTCGTGCAGTCGGGCTATTAAACGCAAATTACCTTGATCTACCTACCCAGAAATATGACTTCCAAGCCATGTATGATGATATCGAAGGTCGCTGGCTGTTCATGGAACAGTAAATAACTTTACGACAAAATGCATGAAGGCTGGACACGTAACCATCTGTTTAGTACTCTTTGTACTGGATTTGTGGTTACACTATGATTCTCTTAATATGAAAATTTTAGAAAATTAAAGATCAATATGGCTGACGAAAATAAAAACGAGCAAGAAGAAGATCACTCTATTGAGGAAATTTTAGCATCGATTAGACGTATAATTTCTGATGATGAAGAGGCTGAAGCAAAAGAGGGCGATGATTCAACGCCTGAAGAGGCTGTCACAGAAACTGAAGAACCAGCTAAGGAGGAGCCTGCTGTAGAAGCAGAGCCTACTCCTGAAATTTCTCTTGATGATAAGGAAGAAGAAATTCAAGCCGTTGATGTTGAGCAAGAGCCTAAAGTTGAAGAACCACCAGTTTTAGAAATGGATGATGTTGAGCAAGAGCCAGCTGTCCAAGATGAAGAAGACGAAGATGTTTTAGAGCTTAGCGAAGCTGATATCATTGAAGAGGGAGAGCCAGTGGAAGAGAAACAAGAAGAAATTTCTATGGATGATCTTGATGCTATGTTTGAAGAAAACGTAGAAGCCAATGAAGAAAAAGAAGAAGTTATCGAAGAAGACCTTTCCGATATTGAGGGATTACCTAAATCTGGCGAAGTTGATGAGCCTGAAATGCTGATGGATGATGTTGAATTGATCATGGAAGATCACGTTGATGAAGAGCCTGTAGCCGTAGAAGAGCCAAAGGCTGAAGTTAAGCTTGATGATGGTCTTTTAAGTGATGAGGCTGCCAGCTCTGCTGCATCGGCATTGTCTAAATTAAGCTCTCTAAAATCAAAACCAGCACCATCAACCTCTAATATTTCGGTGGGCACTATTTCTTTAGACGAAATTGTTAGACAAGAGGTCAGACCAATAGTAAAAGAGTGGTTGGACAATAACTTACCTGGCTTGGTAGAGAAATTGGTTCAAAAAGAAATCGAACGTCTCCACGGCGGTAAAGAAGATTAAATAAACGCTGTTTGATAGGGTGTTAATATAAAATGATTTATGTACAAGAATCACTTGTTCCTGAAGAAAAAATTATTTTTGGTGGATATTTCCATTGGATGTACACGGTTTCTGCCGTTACATGGATTTTTATAGGCTTTTTATTAAGCTTAGCCGTTATTTATGGGGGCATTAAGCTGGAATATAGTCATTTACCAGCTTCATATTATATGGAAGCTGTTTGGCAATTAAATCCGCTTGTTCGCTTAGGGGCGTTGGCAATGTTCTTATTTGGTATTTTTAAATTTGCACTGATGATGGCAACAAGAGCAACAACAGAGATTGCGATCACAAACAGACGCCTTATTTATAAACGCGGTATTATCGCCCGTCACGTTGATGAGATCAGTATTGATAGGATTGAGGGTGTCATGGTTGAGCAGGGCATCCTAGGGCGTCTTTTCCAGTATGGTACAGTTGTTGTCCGTGGTATGGGTGTCGGTGCCGTTGTGTTACCGAATATGATTATGGATCCAGTTCATTTTAGAAAAGCGGTTGAAAAAGCGCGCGAATATTAAGCGATATTTATTTTTTAGAATTTTAAAAGCCCCTCGATTAAAAGAGGGGTTTTTCTTTATCTAATTTAAATTCTTGTATTGGAAAAAGCGGGGTTTATTTTTTTCAGATGGCATTTGCCCGTAAGTTGTAAAGCCACACTTTGTATAAAAATCTGCTGCACCTGTTGTAAAAAGTCTAATTTGTGAGGCACCTAATTCTTTTGCTTTTTGTTCTATATGCTGAATCAGAATGCGTCCTAACCCTTGTCTTTGTGTTGTCTCTGCAATCGCAACAGCATGAACACTTAAACTATGATTTTGGTCATTGAGTGATTTTTGGATGAAGGCTGTTCCTGCGATCTCGTTATTATTTTGGTTCACAAGCGCAAAAGCATAGCCGTCTTCAATTGTTGAATTTTCTCTTTCAAGTAGATGTAAAAAACGCTCAGGTCTGGATATTTTTGCAAGTCTTGCAACTTCCATCCATGCCCCAATATCTTCTTTATCTTTTATACGAATAAATTCAAACACGATTAAATGACCTTTTTTAAATAAGTACTTTTGAAATATTAGAGTACAAAAGAGAGGTAAAAAAATCCTTTATGCAGCTTCTTTCTTTAAGGCATCAATGGTTAAGCCATGCTCAGCCAAGAACTTATCAGCTTCTAAAGCGGCCATACATCCCATACCCGCTGCCGTGACAGCTTGCCTGTAGGTCTTGTCTTTCACATCGCCAGCGGCATAAACACCATCAATGTTGGTTAAGGTTGAATCTGAATTTGTAAGAATATAACCTTCCTCATCCATCTTTACATGGCCTTGGAAAATTTGTGTTGCTGGATCGTGACCAATCGCAACAAAGACACCTTGTAAGTTAATCTCTTTTAAGCTGTCATCTTTCGTGCTTTTAACGCGAACACCTGTTACGCCAGGAATTTGGCCATCTTTTGCTTCATTTGGTAAAACACCCAAAACCTCATCCAAAACATGATCCCATAAAATTTCAACTTTTGGATTATCAAATAATCTTTGTTGCATGATCTTTTCTGCGCGCAATGTGTCACGACGGTGGATCAATGTTACCTTTTTAGCAAAATTTGTTAGAAATAAGGCTTCTTCAACAGCCGAATTACCACCACCGATAACAGCGACTTCTTGGTCTCTAAAGAAAAAGCCGTCACACGTAGCACAAGCTGAAACACCAAAGCCTTGGAATTTCTTTTCGCTCTCTAAGCCGAGCCATCTTGCTTTAGCTCCAGTTGAGATAACAACTGTTTCTGCCAAGTAAGTATTGCCGCTATCGCCAATCGCTGTGAAAGGGCGCTTAGAGAAATCAACTTTCTGGATGTAATCAGTAACGATCTCAGTGCCAACATTTGCGGCTTGACCCTTCATTTGTTCCATCAGCCATGGGCCTTGGATTGGGTCTGCGAAACCAGGGTAGTTTTCAACTTCTGTTGTAATCATAAGCTGTCCGCCTTGCTCATGGCCTGTAACCATCATTGGTTTAAGGTTTGCACGCGCTGCGTAAATTGCCGCTGTATAGCCAGCAGGGCCAGATCCAATAATTAGAACTTTAGTGTGAAATGTTTCGCTCATCTTTTTTATTTCCCTTTAGTGAATATAATCAGTATTTCTAATACCTTTATTGTCTATTTTCAATAAAGTTTTCAATTATTTCCGCCACTCTTTTTGTCTCGTTTAATGGCTTTGCGTCATATGCTTTTAATGTGCCATCAAACATTTTAGCGTAGCCTTCATTTAAAATATGCTCATGAAACTTATCGATGCGTTTTCCGCCACCTTCCATTTCAATGATATAAGTCGGTTTTGCGGTTGTTAAAGCCTCTGAAATCATGGAAACACTATCTTGGGTGCATAAGATATAATCAGCACGCTCCATAAAAGCGAAATAGGGGTTCTCGCCCTCGCCATCATAAAAATAGATTGCCTCATTATTTGAGAGTTCTGTTTTTAAGTAATTAATTCGTTTTTCGCCCGTACGTCTAGAAGCTGTAATCATAAGGTAATAATTTTGTGATAAATTTTTTAACTGCTCGCATAGTTTTTTGATAGAAGCATCGGTAAAATCATGTGCTTTACTTTTACCGCCAATTAGCACAGCGATTTTCTGTTTTTTGTCATCTTTGAAGAAGGGTGCAAACTTTTTGCTCTCATTTTTTAATTTATCGCGTGTAATTCTATTCAGACCACCCGTGATAAGATGCACATTTTCTCCTCTTGTCGGATCATGGATGGGAATAAAAACCAAATCAAATAGCTTTGGGTTGCATCTTGGGTCTTGAATTTGAACAACACATGTCTTTCCTTTTGAGGCTTTTTTAATGTGAAGGGCAGCAGGGATACTTTTTCTACCACTACATATTGCAATATCTGGCCATGGCGCTGTAATCTCATCGCCGTCTTTGGATATGGCTAAGCCGTTGAATATTCTTAAATATGGTGTTAATTGCTTCCACGGCGTGTTAAGTTTGACCCGTTTGATCGTTGGGCTGATGCCCATTGCCTCTGCAACACCGATACATTGATTTTCAGTTCCTGCAATGCCTTCGGTAATTACCCAACAAGTCTTTGTATTTTTATTGTCCATGGTTCCCTATTTTGATCATAAAAAAGAAGAATTCAAGTAGAATAGTCTTGATTTGTTTTCTTGCTATATGTTATTACCTGTCCATTGACAAAATATAAGGAAATTACATATTCGAATCATATTATTTTGTTTTGAATATATAATTATTTTATAATAAACGTTACTTTAAGAAATAAAGTTAATAATAAATATAAATAACTAACTCTAAGAGGAATTTTATGAGACGCGTAAAACTTGATCGTATTGATCGCAAAATCTTAAGGGATTTACAAGATAATGGCCGTATGACAAATGTTGAGCTAGCTGAAAGAGCTGGCATTTCGGCGCCTCCTTGTTTACGCCGTGTTCGTGCTTTAGAAGATAATGGCTATATTCAGTCATATTTCGCGCAAGTTAACCCACAAATGCTTGGTTTTGGTATCGCTGTTTATGCCCATGTTGGTTTGAATTCACAAGCCGATGGCGATTTAAACAAATTTATTGAGTCAGTGGATCAATGGGAAGAAGTTCGTGAATGTCATATGATGTCCGGCGATATGGATTTTATGCTTAAAATCGTTGCTGAAGACTGGGATGATTATCAACGTTTTCTTACACAAAAACTTACAAAAGCACCAAATGTTGCGCATGTTAAATCTTCAATTAACATTCGTACAACTAAGTTTCTACCAGGTGTGCCGATTGATGTAGATTAATTTTATTATCAATCTGTTATAGGATTTTATTAAAGCATCAAATTAACAAATTTGGTGCTTTTTTATTGTTCTAAGAAGTATTCTACCAGTGGGAAATCAGAATAGGGTTGCTCAAACATAACAGACCCAAAATGTCCTTCGCCAGTTTTAACAATAAGAGTTCCACCAAGGTATGATCTCAATTTCTCACCCTGTTTATGGTCACAACCCCACGGGTCATTGTCAGAATGAATAAAGATAAATTCATCACAGCTTGATTTAATTTTATCCCATTTTGGATTTTTGAATAGAGTAGGGTGGTCGTCTCCTTGATGGGGAAGTTGATCAATGAAACCTGCAACCAAAATAGCTTTGGAAAATTTGACAGATGAGTTTTGTAAGATATTTAAGGCATTTGGAACGCCTGCCGAATGACCGATTAGTAAATCATTGTCTTTGGGCGAGTAATTCTTTTCAAAATATTCTAACCACTGCACCAGATTTGCGTCATCAGGATCGGGAAATTGTGGGATCACGTTGTCATAGCCTAATTCTTTTGCGTGGCGGGCAACATTAGGAAGCCAGAAATTTTCTGGATGGCCACCAGTACCATGAAGAAAGTAAATTGTTTTCTTATCTGCGGTCATATTTTCTATCTTGTCTAATCGCATTTCCAAAAACACGGCTGTCTTTATTATTTTGTGTTAGTGCCTTTAAGCGTTCATTTGCATCTCGAATGTTGGCTGATCTCTCGGCGCCATATTCTTTTCTATTACGTTGAATATTGCCTAATTTCTTTTCAAATTTTTGATTATCCTCATTGCTAATGGTTTTTATGTGTTTGCTATAATTAGCGTCTGGGTCAGAGGCAGAGCCAATGCGGGCATTAGCGTTAGAGTTTAATGAGAATAAGAAAAAGATTGTCGCAAATGTAAAAATTGCCGATTTTGAAAATAGCATAAAGTGTCCCCTTAAATATTCCAATAATGGAACATTTATTATGCCATGAAATGGTATCTTTTTAATTAAGACTTCTAAAAAAAATTATTTATATTCGACTTTTAAAATCTCGATATAACGCTCGCCACCAGGAGAAGGTACAGTAATACTATCGCCTTCTTCTTTGCCAATAACCGCGCGTGCGATAGGGGCTTTGTACGATAAAAGACCATTATCAATATCAGCTTCATAATCGCCAACGATTTGATAGGTGGTTTCTTTTTCTGTTTCTTCATCGAATACAGTAACAGTTGCGCCAAAACGAACAGTTGTCCCAGATAGTTTTTTAGGATCAACAACTTCCGCACGACCTGTAACAGCTTCTAATTCTTGGATGCGACCTTCGATAAAGCTTTGGCGTTCTCTGGCTGCGTGATACTCGGCGTTCTCTGATAAATCGCCATGCGCACGTGCTTCTGCGATCGCCTCAATAACCTCTGGGCGCTCAACATTTTTAAGATGTTTTAATTCCGCTTCAAGTTTTGTCAAACCTTCTTGTGTCAATGGAAAACGTTCCATATCTATACCTCATAATCTAAAAATTAATGTGATTCTTATTGTAGATTAAAAGCTATGATACTTTTTTTTCCGAAACTTGCAAGGAAAATGCTTGTAGAGGTTCAGCCTCAAGATCATCACTGATTTTGGCCACGATTGATTTGACCGCTGCCTCACCACCTGCAAGCGTTGTGTAATAAGGGATATTGCTTGTAAGTGCCTTGCCACGAAGGCTATATCCATCAAGTACTTCACGTGGGCCTTTGGTTGTATTGATAATTAAATCAATTTCATCATTAATCATTGCATCAATCACATGAGGGTGTCCGTGCATAACCTTATTAATCATACGAGAGCGCACACCATTTTCATTAAAGTATTTTGATGTGCCATAGGTAGCGATAATGTCAAAGCCTGCATTATACAAAGCACGTGCTAGTTTTAAGGCCGCTGGCTTATCATTATCTTTTACAGAGATAAAGGCAGTGCCTGACTTTGGCAATGTCATACCAACCCCGAGCTGTGATTTGATAAAGGCAGTTTCAAAATTATGCCCTAAACCCATAACTTCGCCAGTTGAACGCATTTCAGGGCCCAAAATAATGTCACTGCCTGGGAAGCGGGCAAATGGGATAATCGTCTCTTTGATTGCAACGCGATCGGTTCTCATACCTGTTAGGAGATGTTTAAACTCTGATAGTTTTGCACCTGCCATAATTCTAGCAGCAATTTTCGCGATCTCAACGCCTGTTGCTTTGGCAACAAAAGGCACTGTTCTTGAAGCTCTTGGGTTTACCTCGATCATGTAAAGAGTTTCATTTTTTACCGCGAACTGAATATTCATTAGGCCTTTAATATTTAAGGCTTTAGCAAGTTTATGTGATGTTTCTTCAATTTCCTTGATAATCTTTTTTGATAATGAGTAAGGTGGCAAAGAACACGCACTATCCCCTGAATGTACACCAGCTTCCTCGATATGTTCCATG
>PBIV01000056.1 GCA_002720935.1 Rickettsiales bacterium
AAAGTAAAAATAAATAGCGTTGAGAAACCAAACTTTAAACCATTAAACGAAGATGAATTATGTTTACGTGTTCATTCAGATGATATTGCTATTCAAGATGAAGCTCTTGAGATGCTAAAGCTAAGTGATACAGATTTACTTAAAAAATATGAGGGTAGATTAGACTTAATATTTGGTCTGCGTCTAGAAATAGATACAGCTATCAACGCGATGACAAATTCAAAAGAAAAATTACTAATCATGAGAGAGAGGTTAACCGAAACCGCTCGACACATGTTAAATAGCGAAAACAAATAACTTAAACTCATTATAGGATTGAGATATGGATGAAGAAGAACGTAAAGCTTTTGTTGAGCAGGCTCGTAAGGATAGAGACAGCGCCCCAAAGCATAGTGAAGAAACTTCTAGAAGCTTGTGGAGAAAATGGTCAACCGATGTTTTTACCCTTGATATGTTTCAAGAAAAAGATGACAAAGATAAAAAGAGCTGAATTACTCATCTTCTTTAAGCGGTGGGTATGCCACAGGGTTCTCTATGAGGTCTCTTAAGTCGGTGGACAAAGTCCTTAGGTTTTCATTCTGATTCCTTACGTACCGCTCAAACGGAGTAAGATCGGCGATAGCTTCAATGCGATTATGAAGTGCCATTAAATCGATAACAATTTTTTCAATATCGGCGGCAGTTTTACTGGTTGGCTTGGCTTTAGTACCTAACTTAATAATTTCTGCCTCTGGTGGATCTATTTTCTTTACCATTACCCCTCCTGAAAAAATAACAATAATCAGGACAGCATAACTAATTTTATATTGATAGCATTTAGATAGTTTCTTTAGTCCGTAAAAAAGAAACTGAATTTATACGCATTACGCACGCGCGCGAGACAGAGCGATTAATTATAACTATTTGTAATTATATACTTTTTCAATCTGGGTGAGACAGGAGCGAGACAGCAATAGGGACAACACCGAGACAACACCGAGACAGGAGCGAGACAAGAGCGAGACAAGAGCGAGACAAATTTAAGAATGAGAGAGTGTATTTTATTATTTTTATATAAATGATTAGAATGAATAGAGGCTAGAGGACATGGTATATTAATGTGCTACAATTTTTAACAGGGGTCTGTAAAAAGTGAAAAAACCTAAGTCATTGAATTAAAATGATTTGTATTATTCTTTTAATACCCTCTTTTAGAACAAAAAGCGGATAGTGCTACAAAAACTGTAGCAGGGTGCTACAATTTTTAGCAGTTCTTTTTAAATTTTCCATTCATTTGTGGGCTCTTTTCCATTATATGGCTGATACGTCAATCTCCATTCCCTTGCCATCCCCTTCTTAAAATTGCCTTCATATGCAAGCTCGATAAACCGCCTTTCAATAAGCTCATTAAAATAGTTCTGGATTGTACTGTGTGATGAAATATTCAACGCCTCCATCGCTTTTCTATGAGATAAGCCTAAGCGTCCATTTCTTTGTGGTGTATAGAGACTCTGCAACACATTCAGGAGGCATTTTGCGCCACAACTTAGGCAAATGTACTCTTCACTATTAAAAACGTGTCTAGGAAGCCCTATGACGCCCTTTTCATGTTTATAATATTTATAGTTTTTCTTATGCCCCATCTTTAATGATTTTCCTTACCTTGCTTACCGCTATCAATCGCCCCCTCTTAACTGGGCAAATACCATCTCTAGATATATCCATGATAACCCTGCCCGATTTTTCACAAGAACGAACCCTTATAACTTTTATGATTTTAGCTTTATTTGACTGAACAAGCGTATGAGCCCACTGAATACATTCAGTAAGCCCACCGCATTTTATGTCTTTGCTAGAAATTGCAAAATATGTAGCCATTATTACGCCTTATTATAATGACTAGATACTTCCCTACCATTAACGGAAATAATTCTTAAAGGCGTTTTAAGGACATAGCGCGCATGCCAGCCATCACTATGAGATTCTCTAATTGTTTCAATATTTAAGCCATAATCTGTTCTAAGAGTATGAATATAAGCACTTAACCTGAAAGCCCAACTGCAGGACAAGTCTAGTGTAGTCATCCCCTTATTCTTAAAAACGCTCAAAGCGTATAGGGTTCTGGCTATCTGCTTTGCTTTTATGCTTTTGCAAATATTTTTATTATTTGTGTCAGTCATATATTGAACTGATTTAATATTGATGAAGTTGTATTCTTTAGATATAGTCATTGTTGTAAGCCTCTTATTATTGCTTTGTTGGAGGTCATATAGAAGAATATGCCCCTTGTAGAATTGTTGCCCCACCGCAATTTTGCGAGGGGCTTTTTTATTGATGATAAAATTATTTCTCGAGACTCTTAGCCCATTCAATAGATGCGTCCAAAGGTACGAGTGTCCTTTTACCTATCTTCATAATTCGAGGACCTCTACCGCTCCTTAAAAGTTTATAAAAGAAACTTGAGCTAATGCGGTGGGCTTCACAAAATTCATTTATTGAGAGTGCGTATTGATTTTTTGTCATGTTTGTATCTCCTTGTTACTTTGTTGACAGAGATATACAAGCATGAACATTCACGTGACTTCAGCCAGTAAAAGTTAGAAATAGTCAGAAATTAAATATAGCGTTATTTCTGGCCAATTTTTAATCGTCGATATATAGGAGAAACAAAGGCTTTTATTGTACTTTCGCTTAAGTCAGTATTTTGTTTTGCATACCATTCCAACAACTCACTTATTAGAGCTGATTGTGTTTCGGGCAGACCGTCAGGACTATTAGCGATTTCAATAATCTTGATATATAGCTCGTCTTTATCATATTTTGGTTTGCGGCCGCGCCTTTCAAAATATTCATCGGCTTTCATTTCTTGTGCCCCCTCTATCAGTTGAGTTTTTCTAGCAGGAGAATCTTTTTCACTGAATACTTGCAGTAAATGACTTGTCTGGATTTCTATTTTTTTGATACAAACATCAAGCTCAGGTTCTCTAGAAGTAATAGAAGCAATCTCTGAACCAATCCAATTTACATCGTAATAAACATTACCCCAAAAACTTTGGTCAATAACTGTATCCGCTATTGTTTCAAAGGTAGATCTATTAAAGAAACAGCCACTGGCAATTAATTCACCAGAAACAAGAAAGGTCTCTAACATTGTACAAGCATTCTTAAAGTCTAAAAACATACTTTGGTTTCGTAAAATAGCTCCATATTCATTATCATCGTCAAAATATGATTGATAGACTTTCATCGCCAAACCGAGTTGAATTGGTCTTTCACCAAAAGCGACCCAACGCACAGCCTGGTATAATGAACACATTTCTAGCATAGGTATTTTTTCTGAATAAATTAATTTTTCTACTTCTTTATTTTTCATTCTTTACCCCATCCAAATAATCTGCCCAATCTTGCATCATGACTTTACGCTCATCAAGAAACTGCGCACGGTTATAAGCCTCTCCTAATGCGCCTGATGCCTTATGAGCAAGCTGCACCTCAATTACATCTGGGTCATATTTAAGCTTTTCACGAATAGCAGTTCTCGCCAATGCCCGAAAACCATGAGCTGTCATACGTCCATGAAAGCCTAGTTTCTTAAGGGCTACATTGACTGTACCGTCACTAATTGGCTTTCTTGGTTTAATGATACTAGGGAAAACAAACGGTGTCTTTAAGTAGCCCGTTTCATCTTTTTGTTCTTTAAGGATTTTTATAGCTTGCTCGGACAAGGGAACAATATGCTCTCTATTCATTTTCATGCGGTGGGCAGGAATACGCCACTCTTTTTCAGCTAAGTTAAATTCATCCCATTGAGCAGCTCTTAATTCGCCAGGTCTAACAAAGGTTAACATAGATAATTTAATTGCTCGCCTCGTTCTGGCATATAAACGCGCTTCATTCTTTTCAAGAGCTTGTAATAGCTCTGGTATCTCGGAGGTTTGCAATGCGGGGAAATGTTTTGTCTTATGAGGTTTTAAAGCGCCAACTAAATCCACCGCTAAATTACGCTCACAACGCCCTGTCGTAATCCCAAAGGAGAATACTTGCCCGCATAACTGCCTTATACGTCCAGCAATGTCTAAAGCCCCTCTCGCTTCTATCTTTCTAAGCACATCAAGCAAATCACTTGTTTCAATTTTGGCAATTGGGGTCGTTCCAATAAAAGGAAATACATCTTTTTCTAAACGAGTTAAGATACCTTTAGCATAATTATCCGTCCATCCTGATTTCTTAGTTTCATGCCACTCCATAGCAACAGCTTGAAAAGTATTTTGAGAATTCCTGATTCGTTCTTTCTTTTGCTTTTTCTTATGGCTTGATGGATCAACCCCATTTACTAAAAGCTTCTTAGCCTCATCTCTTGCAACTCGGGCTTCGGAAAGTGAAATAATAGGATATGTGCCAATTGATAATAGTTTTTCCTTGCCTAGAAACCTGTATTTCATACGCCAGTATTTAGACCCTGACGGATTAACTAATAAATATAAACCACCGCCATCCGATAATTTACGTGGTTTTTCTTCTGTTTTAGCATTCTTGCAAGCAATATTGCTTAATTTCATCTATAGATACCCCCACCTTTTTGAGATACCCCACTTTTATACCCCCAAAAATATGTGGATGTACGTGAAGTCACAAATAGTCCTATATATTTTGATAGCGACTAAATGCTTGCTTGGCAAGGTGTTTGTGTATATCTATAAAGTTGTGTGAAGTAAGAGAAAGTAAAAAGTGGTGGTGGGAGTAGGATTCGAACCTACGTACGCAATGCGGGCAGATTTACAGTCTGCTGCCTTTAACCACTCGGCCATCCCACCAAAAATATGAATAGCTGTTGATTAGCTTTGGCATCCTATAAAAAAGGGACTGGTAATTCAAGTGTAAAGTGAAAAGATATCCATATTTTTTAAAAGGCGTTGAATATACGGCCTTTATTTATAAAGACTGGCCTCAATTTTCCAGATTTTTATAAGCTCAGACTTTAAAATTGTTTTTTGAATATCAGGGTTGGAAAGCTGTTCTAAAGTGATTTCCTTGTCATTTTGCGCTGAGACCCTTCCCCAAAAGATACCTTGGCCATTTTCAACAAATATATAATCGCTTTGTTGAATGGTTTGTGATGTTTTGACTAATAATTGATCTTGATAATAAAATCGTGGGGCGCAACTATTATCAGGGCAGATAAAGCCAGCATCCATCGCATCAAATGAGATATTCTTTACCAAAGCCATCGAATAACAAATATAGTCATCGTCATTCATTGCCTCTAATTTAAATAAAGGAATTTGATTTTCATCGTTTTTTAATGAGTTTGGCTCTTGAGCGCTGAATATTATTGTATTCTCAATTTCATGGATATCCCCAAAACCATCAAGCAACCATTCATGCCTAATATTAAGGGCTTTTGCAATTTTGCGTGTTGTATCAATGCGTGGATTTTTTGAGCGCCCCTTTAAAATATCACGGATAGCCGTCTCATTAAGGTTGGCTTTGCTTGAAAGCTCTTTTGCTCTCAAGCCTCTTTCTTGCATGATAAATTCTATACGCTCTTTTATATTTTTCATTGTTATGTCTTGCGCAGTCTTTTTAAAAGTGGGATATTTCCCACCACAATAGATAATCTATTTAAATAAGTGTATCAAAATGAAATTTTTGCGCAAAGGGATTATGAAGATGGAAAAAATAATTGATTACAACTATAAAAACGAAAGCAAAATTCTTTGTCCCAAAAGCACGGCCTCGCAAACTCTCCCCCATTATCAGGATACAAGAGATATCTTGCGTAAAAATTTAATCAATTTTAGAAAAGAAAGACATTTATCACAAAAACAAATCGCAAAAATTTTAGGGATTTCTTATCAACAGATTCAAAAATATGAGAATGGCAAAAATAGAATTTCAGCCGAAACATTGTATCAGCTAAGCCGCTTTTATCATATCTGTTTGGAAAAATTTTTTATTATTTAATGCTTAGCGCTTAATTCGAAAACCTATTTTTACCGATGGATCAGAACCATCTGTTTCAATGCCACCATAAACATCCAAAGCCTCGCCCAGAAGTGGTAAATTTAAATCTTGGGCAAGACCTACAAAGGCGCGATTATCCCATTTCTCTTGTTGAAAATCATATCCAACTTCATAAACAAATACGCCAGACAAGCCTGCGGATCCTAAGCGCCCTGGTAAATCGCGTTCATAGCTTACTTGGCCCCTCACACTGCTTTCATCTTTGTATAAATCAGCACGTGCCGTTAAATTTAAATTACCTTCTAAATATTCAGAGCGCGATTGTATGTAGGCCGAACCATAAGCATCGCCGTCAATCATACCCACCGAAGCCACCATATCAAGATCTTCTGTTACACGCTCATATTGACCGGCTATCAAAGCGTTTCCATTGGTATCAACACCAGCCCAAGCAACAAACCTATTGTGATCTTCTTCATTAGAATTAGGGGCATCTTTATCAATCACGTTATCAGACGTATATCTTACCCCGTTAAATGTATGACGATTGGCAGGACCATCCAGACTATTAAAATTAAAGTCATTTAAAAAATCTGATCCTAAAGTTTGTCCCCCGAGATTATTCGTGCTCATACGGCCAATATTTAAATCTGTTTGTCGATTTTCATCGCCGCCCTCAATCGCATAGTAAAGCTCTGCTTCGCCCCCATTATAAGCAACCCTGAATTCGTTTGATTCATCGTTATTTTTTAGAATATCAAACGCGACACCGTGCGCTGTTGTATCTTGTTCTATACGTTCATAAAGACCTGCCCCCACTTTTCCAGCAGTCTCAAGCGCTTTATCCTTTGCCGTTTCCACAATCGAAGGCAAGTTTGAGCCTTGTGCAAATGCCGCAGGGCTACCTGCAATTATTGCTACTGAACCGGCCAATAAAAATGTCTTCCATTTTTTCAAAAAAATACCCCTGCTAAAACTAGCTTTTTAATATAAAAGCCACTTTATAATTTTATCTTTTAAGCGCATCCACTTATTAAGCTAACACTTACAAGTTTTAATTATTATGTAAAACTATTAAGATTCAGATAATATTTATCAAAAGAAGGGTTAAAATTAAAAAGATTTGGGTTTTGAACGGAAAAACAAGATAAATTTAACGTTTAAACGCCTCATAAAGGGCAATAGCTGCGGCATTGGAGACATTCAAACTCCAAAACTTATTAATGGTTGGTAATTTTGCCATGAGATCACAGTTTTTGCGCACTAATGGCCGCAAGCCCGGACCTTCAGCCCCCATAACAAGAACAAGATTTTCAATCCCTTTAACGGTTTGATCGATATCTTTTTCCCCACGCTCATCCAAAGCAACGGACCAGAAACCATTTTCTTTCAAAGTCTCTAAACTGCGGGCTAAATTAGTCACAGAGATATAATCGATTTTATCGGCTGAGCCACAGGCAATTTTCGCAATTGTTGCGTTTAATTCTGGGGCATTTTTATCTTGAACAATTATTCCCCTAGCTCCAAAAGCACAGGCAGAGCGCATAATTGCCCCAATATTATGCGGATCAGAAACCTGATCCAACATGATGTATAAATTCTTTTCCTCTAAATCCAAGGCTTTTAAGTGTTCTTCAAGGGTAAATTTTTGCAAAGGCTGAATTTTTGCAACAACATTTTGATGCACAGCGCCAGCACCCGCTAAATCATCAAGCTGTGCTCTTGTTTTAATCTCTTTATTAACTTTTGAAAATGGCTCTTTGATATCGCTGTGACTAAAAAATGGATGATCATCTGTTATATAAAGTTTTTCAATAACACGCTTTTTATTAAGCAGTGCAGCCTCAACTGCATGCAATCCATAAAGAATAAAGCGGTTATCCAGCCCTTGTTTTCTTTCTTCAAAATTACCCTTTGGTTTTTGAGGCTTTTTTTGAAAATCTTTGTTTGATGATCTTTTATTAGAAGGGTTATGTTTTTTCTTCTTACTCATTTTTACTTTGCTCTTGTTGAGTTGGGCTTGAAAGGCACAAATTATTCATCTTGTCTAGACGCTTGCTTTTTACTTCATAATACTCTTTTGAAGATCTAGCCTTAAATCTCTCAATACGTATAGAGACCATTGGGTGTGTTGATAAATATTTTTCGGCCGTTTTCAAATATTCATTATCCGTTTTAACCGTTGGCAATCGTCTTTCAAAGAAATCGGTTGCGCCCTTTATGCTATAAGGACTTTTAGCGATAACTTCCATCATAAAATCATCGGCTTCTAATTCATCTTCACGACTAAAACTTAAATTGGCTAATGTTACGCCAATACGTGATGCTGTATCGCCAAAGCCCAACCCCCATGAAATCATTTGCATAGTTGTAAAAAATCCAGCCTGTCTAACCATCGCTTCATTGGCATGATAATGATGAATATGGCCAATTTCATGCGCCAGAATTCCAGCGATTTCATCAACTGATTTAGCTTCATTCAGTAGGCTTGAGAAAATAAATATCTTGCGCCCAGGTAAAACAAAGGCATTTGGTTTACGCCTGCTTTTAATAAGGACAATTTCAAAATCTTCTTTTGTTTTAAAATCTTCTATCTCAAGGCTTAAAACGATATCCTCAACATGCGATTTAACTTCCGCATCATTACATTCAGAAAATTTCCTCATTAAATCAGCTTCAATTTGACCCGAGATATAAGAGACAACCGTTTCTGGTAAATGCGGAGCGACTGCCTTGGAAAATAAGGGTAAACCTTTATAAACAGAAACAATGAAGAAAATTGCGAATACGGCTAAAATCAGCAAAGCCCGACCACTGGCACCAATCCATTCCTGTTTTTGGGAATGATGCATGTTCGATATAATTTGATTAGACGTGTCCCGATCATAACAATGCAGTCTTGCATCTTGATCATGTTTATTTGAGAAAACAAAGGGACGCCCTTTTTTCGTTTTGCCAAGCTCATTTAAAATGATGTCTTCAAACGACCATGTTACGAGCAATCCTGTCACGCGCGATTTAATCACAATCATATCATGAGCGGGCGAGACCTCTACCTCATGGATTTGAGATGTCTTTCCATCAAAAAATAAATCGGGTTTCAAAATGATACTCCGTTAAAGATTTTTACCCCACAAAAGCGCCAAGCCCATCATCGCCAGTAAAGAGATCTTCAATACCTTCATTCCCCTCACGAGGGCCCGATGCTTGCCCAAGCTCCAGCTTATCAAGCTCCCCACCGATGATTAAATGCTCAACAACAAATTTCATATTGGCATGGATAACAAACGGAATACCCAAACCAAATGTGAAGATAACCAAACAAGCGATTTTAAGCTGAAACTTAACATACTCTTTTAAGGATATTGTTGACTTGAACCTTAAGAATTGTTTTTTGTTATCAACCAAATATAAGTATTTCATCTGTTCTTTAATCAAAGTCACTTTATAAGGAACGCGCGAGATAACCATCCCGATAACGCCCACAAAGACCAATAGAACCGATAAAATAGTTGAAAAACCCGCAACGGCAAAGCCAGCAACAAATATGATCAAGGCAATAACATAGAAAAGTAATGTTGCCATATGTCTTCTAAATAATGTCTTTAAACTGTCATCACTAAATTTGAAATGAAACTTCGCATCCCCAATATAAGCATTGTTATAAACATATTCAGTAACACGTAAATCTGCTCTTGGGATTAACAATCCAAATGATACAGCCCTTAAAAAAAGCCATTTTATACGGAAAAGTGCATATTTGAAAATTGAGCCTTCAACTTTTGCCCGAATACCGCGCCATGTTGTTCTGGACGCTTTATATTTCAACCCTGCGTAAATCCCCGCCAATGCCAAGAAACCAAGACCTGCATAAACAACCAGAGTTACAATTGGATTTTGTAAAAAGATAACCAATCCAATTGCCACGGCAAAAAGCGGGAAAACTTTTATAAACCCCATAAAGATTTCTTTACCAGTTCCTGTATATTCAAGACGGCTGCCGCCAATGGATAGAACACTCGCCAAATAGCGTCTCATTTTTGTCTTTCCCCAAAATGAGTAAATACCAAGTGTTACGATACTAAGAAGGATATTGATAATCCAAATCTTAAAAATTTCCCCGCCTGTACCAGTATAGGTAAATTTATTCTTGGTAAGTGAAACCTTACCGCCCTTCGCTTTCTGTGTAACTGCCTGATCTGAACTATCCACAATTTCCCCCAATAATTTAGCAACTCAATAAAAGTCTAACTTTAAAAACTTTAAAATTATAACGAAAAAATATTAAAAATTACTTGCAAGTTGCAAAATTAAATTTATAAATGAAATACATTCATATGTAGATATAAAAATAAGCAGGGATCCATCAATGTTAAAGCAGCTGATACAAGATTATCGTACCTATATTTTAAAACAAAAAAAGTTGAGCGATAACGACTATCACATTCTTTTGAAAGTTTTCGACCAAATCCAAGCTTTTCAAGCTCATTTAGAGATCACTGAAAATAAATCCCAACAAAATAGGGTTCTAATCAACATACAACCTGATAAAAGCCTTGAAATATACTCTGATCAACCCTGCGTTGTATACTCAAATTTAGAGACCCCAAGCCAGAATTTCATAAAAAATATAAGTAAATCAATAAGTTTTATTGGTGATGATTTAATAAATGAGTTGATTAAAAATTAATTTTATTTGACTCACACCTTTTTTTAAATTAATAATATACAATCTTTGGTTGTATTCCCCATTGTTACGTTTTGAGGAAGGTCTTTTTTTACATGAAAACTATAATTTCAACATTAACGAGCTTTGTTGAAGCTATATTCTCGGCTTTTGGATATGATTTATGGATCGAAAAAACGAGATATAATTCACAAGTGGAAGAATTTTTTATTTGTAAAAGATTCACAAATGAGTTAATTATTAATATAGGTACTATAGCAATCTTTATTGAACATAGAAAGAAGGCTTGAGCTTGTTAAAGCAAAATGAACCAAGTTTCTTTCTCAATCGTTATAAAGGTACAAAAGATTTGTATTGTTATCAAATTTAAGGGAAAAAATCATTTTTTTCATAACGGCCTTACATTTGGATATAGTCTTTTTTAATAGTACCCTTTAAATAACAACTCAAACGGGTGAAAACTATGGATATTGACTATGACGCTTTAGAGAAGGCGTATGCAATTATAGAAGAGTTTCGCAAAATTGATGAAAAAATGCCTATTCAACAAGTGGCTGTTTTTCTAACCATTGCGATGAATGAAAATATTTCACAAAAAGATATTGCTGAGATTACTGGAATGGGGCAAGGCTCGACCTCTAGAAATGTTGCTGCCTTTTTAAAATTAAATCGCTTTAAAAAACCAGGCTTTGACTTGGTTGAAAATGAGCCTGATCCGATGGAACTTCGCGTTAAAAAACATCGCCTTAATACAAAAGGTAAACGTATCGCTCAATCAATCGCGAACATCATTAACAGCTACCGTAAAAGCGACCCGATGGTGGACTTAAAAGAAAATAAAGACTTGACCAAAATACAAGACGATTTAGACCAAAGCTCTAAAATCAAGCAAACGCAGTAAATGTTTTTTTAAAACTTTAGATCCAAGATTATTGGCGCGTGATCAGATGGCTTTTCAATGCCCCGATACTCTTTTGCAACATGGAATGCGTGTAGATATGATTCCAACTTTGGTGTAACCCAAATATGATCTAACCTGCGCCCACGATCACTTTTTTCCCAATCTCTTGCACGATATGACCACCAACTATAAAGCTTTTCCTCCATTGGAACAAAATGTCTTGCTGCATCCACAAAGTCCAAACTTTGGCGCATGGCTTCTAATTTTTCAACTTCTATCGGTGTATGAGAGACCACTTTCAAAAGTTGCTTATGCGACCAAACATCATGCTCATAAGGGGCAATGTTAAAATCCCCGAGTGCAATAATCGGTTTATCCTTATTTTGTTTTTTGAAAAACTGTGTCATTTCATCAACAAAATCAAGCTTATGTGCAAACTTATTATTGACCATAACATTTGGCTCATCGCCACCTGCGGGAATGTATAAATTGTGAAAACTAAGCGGTGCGCCGATTTCAGAATAATTGATCGTTGCCTCAACATGACGACAATCAGACTTTCCAACACGGGCATGACATTGTTTTTGCTGTAACGGATGTCTGGATATAAAACAAACCCCATTATAAGATTTCATGCCATTATAAAAAACATGCTCATAGCCCGCATCTTCAAATGTCTTTTTAGGGAAATGCTCATCAGGGGTTTTTGTTTCCTGCAAAGCTAAAATATCGGGCTTATATTGCTTTAAAAATTGGACAACAAGATCCTGCCTTAAGCGAACGGAATTAATATTCCAACTGGCAATACGAAACATGAGTTTTTGATTTTTCTATGTTATATGAATTTATATTTATTTGATAATGCCTAGAACGGTAATCCGCCGCCGCCCATCATACCAGCAGGCAAGCCCATTTCTTCCATCATTCTTTTTGTTTCTTCTTGAACGGTGTCATCGGCCTTTTTCTTTGCATCATTAATCGCCGCGATAACAAGATCTTCTAACATTTCTAAATCATCTTCACTAACCGCTTCAGGGGAAATTTTAAGAGATTTTACTTCGCCTTTGCCTGTCACAGTTGCCTTTACCAAACCAGCGCCAGCCTCGCCATTAACCTCGACATCCATCATCTTGGCTTGCATTTCTTCCATTTTCGCCTGCATTTGTTTTGCTTGCTGCATCATTTTGGCAATGTTCATCTTTAAAAACTCCTATAAATTAAATATCTAAAAGCTAATGTAGCCTTTTGAAGGGGAAAATCAAAATATTTTCTTTAATGTAGCACGCATAAAAAAGGAAAGAGCTTTTAGCACGTAAATTTCCCATCACAAAATGATTTTATAATCAGCATGATAATAAAAATCAAAGCCTCAATATAGAGAGGTATAAAATATAAAACTGGGCGCCTTGTCGTTGTAACACAAATAATACCGAATAAAACCGCAAGCGGAGCGGCCATATTAAGAACAATA
Organism: Rickettsiales bacterium; assembly: GCA_002720935.1. Lineage (GTDB taxonomy): Bacteria > Pseudomonadota > Alphaproteobacteria > Micavibrionales. Next base: position 13,003 of record PBIV01000056.1, read on the forward strand.
TAAATTATAGTTATCGGCCCAGCCCCAGCATCCGCCATCATAGGCGCAAAAATTGCCCGCATCATCGCATATATTGCTAATCCCAAATACCCTAAACATAAAACAGTCTTTAAAAAACGGCGGGCATATTTATTGCTCGGATCATTTACATCACTATTAGCTTGTGGTTTTTGTGCGTTTTCCCCAACACCGATATCTTCAAATTCCTCATTTTCCAAATCATTGATCCTTTTAATGATAGGTCTTATCAAGCATTTGGATATCGACCATATCCAAACCTTCTAAGCTTGATAAAAGTTTTTGAATATCAGGATGAGCCTTGGTTTTGTCAAATAGGTTTTTCTTGGCTTCTATCTCTTGTTCAGTAATTGTTGGCTCGCCATCTTTGCTTGATTGCTGAACAACCCAATTATCGCCCGTCCATTCACGAAGCATTGAAGCCACTTCATTAGTCAGTGTTCGAGGGGCTTGCTCAAGTAAATTAAGCTCGATTTTTAGAGGTTCAAAAGAGACCAATTTTACAAAAGAGCGTAAATTAGAGGCGATTAAAATCTCACGCTTTTCTTCAAATAAATGCACAACATCTTTAAATGAGTTCAAGCCCTCTTCATTTGATTGCGGTGCTACGTCCTCAACCAATGGCTGTGGCTCATCTGTTTTTGAAATCTCTTGATTATCTTGGGATTGAGAAACCGTTTTTACAGATTTACTGATTACTTTTTTTTTTGCTTCTGAAGTTTCAGAAGTTTTCAAAGCATCATCAAAGTCGCCAGACTTTAGCATTTTAACCAAATCCCCTGGGGTTGGTAAATCACTCGTATATAAAAGCCTAATGATGACCATCTCTAAAGCTGCTTGTGGATCAGAAGATTGGTTAACCTCCATCAAGCCTTTTGATAAAATTTGCCATGCCCTGGTCAAAATCGGCACATTGAGAGCTGATGATAAATCTTCATTGCGGGCGCGTTCACTAATAGAGAGATCAACCACAGAAAGCAAATCTGCATCGGCCTTATATTTTGTCATTTGATGGGTCACAGATAACATATCGGAGATTACGACCTGCGGCTCTGCGCCTGAGTCATATAATCTGCTTACAACATCAAAGGCTTGTTTCGTTTGACCCTTCATGCAAGTTTCAAATAAATCTAAAATCTGCCCTTGGTCAGCAAGCCCCAACATGTTTTTAACGCGCTCGGCTTCAATATGACCATCTGAGAGCGCAATTGCCTGATCAAGAAGTGATAGACCATCACGCACAGAGCCATCAGCTGCTTTTGCAATCATGAAAAGAGCATCATCATCAAAGGTCACGCCTTCTTTTTCACAAATCTCAGCATAATATTTTTTAAGCTCTTCACGATCAACACGCTTTAAATCAAAACGCTGGCATCTTGATAAAACCGTGACTGGAACTTTGCGAATTTCGGTTGTCGCAAAAATGAATTTTACGTGCTCTGGGGGTTCTTCCAATGTTTTTAAAAGCGCATTAAATGCACTTTTAGACAACATGTGAACCTCATCAATAATATAAACTTTATAGCGGGCTGTGGCTGGTGCATATTGAACCGAGTCAATAATCTCACGGATATTATCTACCCCAGTATTACTGGCCGCATCCATCTCAATCACATCGACATGGCGCCCTTCAACGATTAATTTACACTGATCCGTTAATTCAGTTAACTCAGCGCTCGGCTCGCCATCCTTACCACCATAATTAAGAGCTCGTGCCATGATACGGGCGGTAGTTGTTTTCCCAACACCGCGAATACCATGAAGCATATACGCATGATGCAATCTGCCTGTTTTTATCGCATTGGTAAGCGTTCTAACAAGAGCTTCTTGGCCAATCAATTGATTAAAATTTTGGGGACGATATTTGCGTGCTAAAACACGGTATGCCTCTTTTTTAGGAGGTACCGAAACATCTGATTGTGCTTCACTATCCGTTGATTTAACTGCTTGTTTTGTCATGATGACCAAATGCTAGCACGACTGATCCATAAATCCCAGTCTTTTGATAAAAAATATTGGAAAAATTAGATGCCCTAAAGACAAGCCCTTTTAAGGATCATAAATATTAAAAATTTTAAGGGAAAAATAAAATGGAAGGTTGGACACTGACCCGAATGGATCTCGTTACGGCTGCTTCCTTTCGGACCTGACCGAGTTGGCGAGTAATTCGCCCAGGCCAACCTTCCACAGCCTTTTTACAATAAACAGGGCCTGTAAATCAAGTTTTTTCATAGGTTTTATTTTTATTGACATAATACTTAAATTTATCTATAGTTTTCGCCATGAGTAATCCTGTTCAAATTTCACAAATAAATTCTGCCTTTAGGCTAGAATTTACAGATGCAGCTGTAATACAGGCCGCCCCTGAATTCGACGTTGACGCATGGGCAGATAAAGCCGGCAAAATAAAGTCAAAAACAACCTCCACGAATTGCCTTGGATTTAGTGCTGGTATTGATTTAGAAAAACTCATTAATTACAATCAGGATATTAGACATAAAACCAATACATCCAGACTCGATGAGGTGATTGATGTTTTTGATTTTAAGCCCATAGAATTTGAGATGAGAGGCGACCAAACCTTTATTGATGATGTTCCTAAGGAGCACTATCCTATTGTTCTCCGATATGAAAATTGTTCCAGAATTCTGGACACTTCTGCTGGCGACTATCATTGGTTAAGGCTTAATCGCGATGGAAAAATCTATCATAAGAGAGGGTGGTTTAATATCCCCGAAGTTGTATCAGAAGACAACGGGTTTCTTGCTATGACGGAACACAACAATCTATCCAAATACAAATTTTTCGGTGGTATATTTGCAGCCCCTTCAACCCCAGATATAGAACGTATTGAAGCTTCTGAGGGAGTTGTTGACTATGACAATAGTAATAGAATCCGCCGCTATATCCAAAATTGTCTTCAGTTTAAAGGTTAAGGCTTGCCAAAATTATTGAATGGTGCTAAATGTTTATTCCTCATTTCAAAAATGGGCATATAGCTCAGTTGGTTAGAGCGCTACGTTGACATCGTAGAGGTCACAAGTTCGAATCTTGTTATGCCCACCATTTAAATCAATGACTTAGCCTTTCTCTATTTAGAGTTTTTATGCTTTCTGACCAGTAACCTGACCAGTAAAAACTATTTCTTGCGTCCTCTGTTTTCAAAACTCTCAACTGCTTTATCTAAATAATCGGGACTGTAATGGGCATATATTTGTTCTGTTGTTCTGGTATTGGTGTGACCAATATATTTAGAGATGACAGACATAGGAACACCCGCCATCGCCATCCAAGATGCGGCGGTGTGTCTTAAAGTGTGTGGTGTTACATCTTTTAATCCCGCTATATCGCATGCATTCTTAAACGACTTTTTGATGTCTTTTATTCTTTTCTGATTATTATTAACAACATACCCAATATCTAAAGACCTTCTCTTGTGATATTTAAGAGCAATTTTTAATTGCTTAGGTATTTTAATAACTGCTGTCTTTTTATTAGTTTCAAGCTTTGAAACATCAGAGAAATCTATAATCCCCTTCTCTAAGTTGATCTGATTCCATCTTAAATTTAAAATTGCTCCCTTTCTTGCACCTGTATATAAAGCGATCATAATAAAGATTGGTAAATAGTTTCTTGCACTTCTAAGACCTCTGGAAGCCTGAAGTAATTTTGCAGCCTCTTCTCTTGAGACAACACGATCTTTAATAGTTTTTTGTGTTTTGGGCATCCAAACATGTACAGGGAAAATCAATCGCCCCATTTTATAATCATGATTAACTGCAGCTGACAATACTGACAATTCTCTTGATATCGTTCTCAAAGATAAGTCTTTTGGGTTTTTGCTTTTGAGTTTCTTTTGCTTATTGATATGGCTCTCTTGTCTAAAACGACCATACGCTTGGCAGGTCTGCATTGTTATTGTTCTGGCGGTCATGCCAGACCAATAACCAAGTAAGTTTTCAATATTATAGGCCGCTGTTGTTCTTGAGTTTGTGTGCTGAACATGTTCAATGGCATAATCTGCTAATATATCATCTATCAAGCGTTCAGATGGATCACTTGGCCTTGCGTGTTCCCTTGGTTGTTCAAGCAAGAATTCAGCGAACCTTTCTTCAGCTTCTCTACGATCATCTGTGCGCGTTGACTTCCTCTTAGGCTGTCCTTTTTCGAACCATAAGATGTACCAACGGCCTTTTCTCCACTCGAGCCTCGCTCCTCTATTTTGTTTTGGCATATTTTAACCCCCTTTAAATATTGAATCACAGATTCTCTCGGAATAAGAAAGGATCTTCCCACTCGACAGTGAGAAATTTCTCCTCTGTTGCAGAGTTCCTTAACAAATCTCTCACTTTTCAATCTCAGAGCTTGAGCAACTTCTTTGGGTGTTGCCAGCTCAGGTAAATTCTTCAATTCCATTGTCTGTGCCTCCTATTTATTTGTCTGTAGTTTTTGGCTATTTTTTAGACACAATTTTTTTTGTGTTCAGTTATTGGGAAACTATTTTCTTTTAACTCTTTTCTTGAAATTCTTGGCATATCTTTATCTAGCCTCTTATATTCGTAAACCCCATAAACATCTTCAAATTTTAGGTACTTATTTTCTACAAGCTCATCTAATCCTTTTTTTGTTCTTGGGTGTATCTTTGATGGTGTGTTAAATGTTAAGTGTGTTGTACCAAACTGAAACAAAGCACCCCAAACAACCTTAGCTTCTATTGACAATTCTTCTTTATTTGTTGTCATTTCTTTTTCCCCACCCCTGTTTGTGTCCGTAATCGCAAAACCAAAAGCCTAAGAAAAAAGCATTTACAAGACATATAATCGATAAAATAAGATCAATCATCTCTAACCTCTTTCATTAGTTGTTGTGTCATTTCTTTGTAAACTTCATCGCATTGTAAAGAGTGATAAGGTTTAGTTATTACTGACATACCTGCTTTGTGAACATCGATACTAACCTCCCCACTCTGCACCCTTTCTGCAAGGCGTGTAACAAACTGTAAGAATTTCCTGTTGCGCTTAACCCATTCTGCAATTTCATCATCTCGCCATAAATGAATTGTTCTAAGCCCCTCTTGTATCCCCTTAAAATCGTGCGTTTTATCTGTCATTTTATACCTCCATTAAGCATGGCATCATATGTGCCTAGGATATTTGTACCGAAGAAAAAATCCCAAAACATTGCAAAACAAAGAAGCCCTAAAAACATTTTACAAAGTGTATAGAGCATTATAATTTCCTCGCATAATATCTAATCATTCTAATAATCTCTGCATGTTCGCCACGGTAAAAAAAGCGCCCTGTATATAACGGGTGTTGGCTGAATTTAGTCATTACCGCCACCGACTATTCTTTTGTTTAGCGCCTTCACTATCTTATCAATAAATTTAAAAACAGGGTCAGAGCATAAAATCATCACAAGTAAAACAAATATGTTTAAAAAGGGGATTAAGCATAAAACCAGCATGAGTATTACATCGCCAACTTTTAAATATTGATGATAAATTTTGTGCTGTTTCTTTTCTTTTTGAAGCTTATCATCTTGTATTCTTTTTCTTATAAGTCGTTCACAAAAAATCAAACTTAAAGCCGTTGGTATTGTATAAAGCCAAAACAACATCATTCGCCCCTCGCTTTGTTGAGTGCTTGCTTTACTTTTTTACACACAACATCCATATTCATGTTTGAACCCGACAAGGCGCAATCAGCTAAACTCAATGCCTCCACCATCTCGTCAAACAGCTCTAACTTGTTTACGTGCTTATCAATATAGCCGTCGTATGATTTGTGAGACGTATCCCAGTTCCTGCGGTCTTCAATCCACGGTGCTGATGGATAGTTAGCTAAAACACTAATAGCTTCTTCATGTGTTGTATTAGGGTCAAATCTTGCTCTCTCAATCCATTTCCAAAGAAAGTTAAGTGTTTCTTTTTGTTCTTGTAACTGTTTCCATTTATTAAATTCTTTTTCATTACAGTCTTCGCAAGGGTGGGATTCTGTTGAACTGGGCTCAATCTCTATCTGTCCATGCCCCTCACAAGTTACGCAATTCTTATATGTCATTGTGCACCTCTACCACCTGATTATTTTTAAAGCATTTGAGCTCGCCCTTTGAACGACCCCAAGAAAAAAACAACATGGCACACAAGATCAAAGAAATAAGCCAAGTTACTTTCAAAGTCTCCTTAACAAAAATGTCCTCAAACTCATCTTTATATGTCATGGCTTTATCCTTTCAAACTTAACAACCCAAACCCATGGATTGTTAGCCCAACTTTCTTCGCCATTTATTGATTGCCAAAGGGATTGAAAAGATTTTATGCCATTATTAGCAAAACCGTTTGCCCAGCCCATACCTTCTTTATCAAGATAATTTTTACAATAGTATGATGCGTCATCGAAAGGATGTGTTTGAATATCAATACCTTCATCAATAGCATCTTCCTCGCAAATATCTTGCAAACGCTCAACGCGTACATCTTTTATTTCAAGTTGAATACGGCTTGATTTGCGTTCCATATGTATAGATGGGCGACAATCACGAGAATAACTCCAATGTTGAACTGCATCATGTCCATCATGTTTTATCAAAACGGGTGTACCATCAAAATATTTGGACAATACAATACTGTCGCTTGTTTCATGATCAGCATATGTGTTTTCACGCACCCAAAGCTGATCTCTGATCTTTCCGTAAGGACATTTCACATCTATAAACCCATCTTCCCAAGCGCCTTTGATAATATCATCATCCAAATGTGAACCTGGTTGTGGTTTTATAATGCGCCTAGTTTGAGTTTTTTGCCCTGATAGAATGGCTTGAACCATTTCTGCATTAAATAATATTGGTTTCTCGTTCATCATAATTCCCCTTAGGTAATTCCGTCTTCGTTTACTTCTGGTGTTCTTCGATATGCTCTATTAGCGTGCTCTTCGCAAAAGCTTCCTCTATGGATTTTTTTAGAGCAGAATAAAAAAGGACCTTCTGCGACTGGCCACCTACATTCATTATTTCGAACATCTATCAAAGACTTTGCACCAGGTGGTATTACCGCGCATTTTTTAGGGCTTTTTTCTTGTACCGGCTTTTTTATTTCTTGGATATCAGCCTTGTTTTTCTTGATCCTGATCGTGTTTGGACTTGCCCTTTGAGCGGTGGCATTATCTACCTTTACTTTGCATCGGCGCTTTCTTTTCTTAAGCCCCATTCTTCTCGCTTTACCAATAATGGCATTCTTACTTACACCAAGCTTATTGCCGATGATTTCGGCCGTAACATCTTTGACCCAAAGTTCTTTTAATTTTTTTACTCTTTCATCTGTCCAAGACATGATATTCCCCTTAAATTTAATTACTTATCGCTTTTAGTCATTTGATCCACATTCTCGCCGATGTGTTTTAACCTTTTAGCGGTACTTGATTTTTTATCGTCTGAAAGTGTTCCACCAAGAGTTACAAAATCAACGGCCAAGTCTATTGGTAATACCGCCGTTCCAATGATTGCTTTTGTTAAGCTCTTGAGCATTGTTTTTCCTTTCATGTCTAAAATTTGGTTGCGGGGGCAGGGTTCGAACCTGCGACCTCTTGCGTATGAGACAAGCGAGCTGACCACTGCTCTACCCCGCATTAATTGCCCGTCTCTCCGAGCTGTCAAGCCTTGTACTCTACGTTGGACGGCTTTCTCCCTATCTAGGTTTATTCTTGATGGCGGTGGCAGGGGCGTTATCCCTGCAAGCCTCTAAGTCGTATGCTCAATGCAGTAATCGTCTTCACGGCGTTTCTAAGGCATGCACACCGCACCGCCACATTAAAACCCTAGCCAAATCAACAGATCACTAAATCCAAATGCCATAAGCGCAATGAAACAGCTGATTAAGAAAAAAATGTCTGATGTTTTGACTTGATCCATGCTTAGTTACTCCCGAAATAAAGAGGCAATTCCACAGCTTTTTTGGCCTTTGCGCACGCCGTTTCAAAAGCTTCATTAAGCTTGTCATGAATTCTAAAGAGATCGTAAAACCAGAGTACTCGTCCTTCTTTTAGTCTGTACCTGAGTCTTACAACTACGCGTTCAGGATCTCCGCCCTCAAAAATAGGAATTCTGATCATAAAGAAATCTGGAACACTTACTCGGCTACCATCTGCCTGTACGTGCTCGGACGAGAATTTGATTTCAGTCTCTCCAGATGAAAGCTTGGTCTTAGATTTATATGTTTCATTGGAATGAATTTCTAAGCCTTTTGATAACTCTATCATTTCCAATGGCTCTGCAAATTTAGGTTTTAGTCCATCAAATGGAATAAGATCCTCTTTAGTTGGCATTGCTATTTCAATTTTCTTTTCCTCTAGAAACGCAGCAAAATCCGCCTGATCCATAACGGTTTTGTTTTGTCTCAACCAATCATTGAAAACTTTAGTTGTTGGAAATCTATAAACAGCTCTATGGTCTGCGTTATCAGCATCTTCAACATTGTCATTTTCAGGATGATAATCAAAAATAGCCTCAATATATGCATTAATACTATGATCTCTTAATTCTGCTCTTGCAAAAACCACTGATCTTTCAGCTTTGAAACGGTTCACGATGTCAAAGAAACTCTGCAGTCTATCTGTTTCGATTGTTCCTTTTCTGCGATCTGGCTTTGTTTTGTGTTCATCGATATACCTTTTTACACTTTGAAGGCTCATTCCTTGTGGAATAACCGCTATTTTTGTTTTTTTTGCATCCCCTTTCTCAATATCAATGAATTGTGGTTTAGCATTTTCAATGATTGTTTCAGCCAAATGGCTTGCTTGGTTTATATCCATTTTTCTATCTTTCTATATTTTTTAAGATTAATTTTTAACTTGATTACATGCCTGCTGCTTTTTCGGCGTCACGAAGCCTTTTGCGCTCCAACTCATCATCAAAAGTAAGTTGGTTAGGACTTTGTCTAGTAAGGTTTCCTTTATCATCGCAATAAAAAATTGCAGCCCTTTTCTTGGGAGCTTTTGGAAACTTCGTTTGCATCTCTGGATAGATTTGAACAATCTTGTCCTGTTGATCCATTACAAACTCAACCTTGAGTGTCAATGAAGCCTTTTGAGTCCCTCCCCTCTCAAAACAGGCATCAGAAATCTCATTGATACACTGTGCCATTGCTTCATCGAGTTCTAAAGAAAGCTCCCCTTTATCGAGCTTGGTTAATAAGGAATGGAAATGTTGTAAATCCAAATCCTTGTTACTTGCTTCTTGCATAATTATCCCCTTTCGTCTGTTTTGGTTATGCGTAGCGATTAAAAAGATTTAAAAACTTAGTGATGATCGAGCGTTTAGCGGTGGGCTTTTGTTGCACCTCTTTTCTCAAACTTGATGTCGTTCTACTTCTGACAAGCAGGCCATAAAAGCGTGATTTTTTACCCACCTTGCTATGTTTTTCGATCGTATCTAGTGCCATTTGATAGGCATCATTAAACCCTTGTTCATATTGATCTATTGAAAGTCTCATGCGGTGGCCTCCTCTTTATGTTTTAAGGGTTCAACCCCTTCTTGATCATTGGAATATTTAACAGGGATGTAATGTCTGCAGACACTCCCTCGATATGGGCGCAAAACAACTTCTGTTCTGCTAACCATCTCTTTATTTTTATTGGGATACTTTCTGGTCTCACATTTACCAACAACGCCAATAAAGTCGCCTTTTTTAAGCTCATTCTTTAAACGATCAATCAGGCCCTGATTTCTAATAACAATATTGTGCCATTCGGTAGACCATTTCGTTTGACCGTCGCTTGTGGAATAGCTGTCCTTTGTTCCAAGACTAAAGGTCATAACTTGACCACCTCTTTGCATTGTCCTGACCTCTGGATCAGACCCGATATAACCACTTAATTCTATGCGATTGACGTGTTCCATTATTTACGCCCCCATTTATCAAAATTTGATGCCTTAACCTCATCTGAGTAAAATTTCAAAATTCTCTCATTTCTCCATTCGCTCTCTTTCTCGATTGCATTCAATCCGAACCATAAAAACGCAAACATCATGGCCACAATGAGTGGAGACCATAAAACGAATTGAATTAGCTCTTTTCCATTAATCATGTGATTGCCCGCCTTCCATCGCCTCAAACACCAAGTCCATAAGAATGCCCGCCATATCAATGGTTGGCTCACATTCCCCAATTAGTGTCGACAAATCAGAATCCGCCGACACAGTTTCACCCACGGGAATAGTGGATTGGGGGAATTGAATAATGTTTGAAGTATTGTTCATATTTAAGCCTTTTGTATACTTTATACATACATATTACACTTAAATTTTATATTTGCAACATAAAAAACATACATTTTATGTTTTTTATTAAGGACTCAGTTTCTCCCAACTTTAAAAAAACAGATTCACTTGACTGGTATGGTTTCCAGTGATCTAAATTAAAAAAAGGAGATTGAATATATGCTTACAAAAATCATGAGTTTTCTAGAAACAATAGGAAGAGAATCACAGGAACCAATACCCGATTTACCAAGCGGAAAAAAAGTTATTATACCCGACTGGGAGTTTGAAGAATTTGATGTTATTGAACTTAATGAGGAGTTTGAAAGTGATATTTCTTTTGAAGATTTCTATGACGATGTTTTCTCAGAACAAGAAATAATAACATTTGGACAAACGACCTATATTGAATATCTAGATTCAAAAAAGAATTTATCTTCAAGAAGGGTGTCTATTAAAAAAGTTGAAACGAATGATAAGGGGATCAAACATTTAAAGTGTTATTGTCATGAGCGTAAAGCTTTTAGATCTTTTCGAGCCGACAGAGTACAATCTATATGCGATATAGGGACAGGGGAAATTATAGAAGACAAAGAAAGAATACAAAAATCTTTAGAACATATTGAGTTCTTTTGCTCTCAATTTTCTGTTTCGGATACCTTTAGAAAAGAATACCCAGCCATTAATATTTTATGTTTTCTAGCAAAATGCGATGGCAACGTTCATGCGAGTGAGATTGCTGTATTAAAAAAATACCTCAATCAAGTCGATGAAGACCTATCAGAAGATGAAAACAATCTAATTGAATCACTTGCAAAATACTATTACCCAGACAAACACCTATATATAAAGAGCTTAAAGAAATTAGAAAAGCATACGGCCAAGTTGAATACTATCGCAATCATGGCTAAAGAATTAATTGAAGCGGATGGGGTCACTCATGATAAAGAGAAAGAATTTTTAAGTCTATTTTAAGCGGCTTTATTTTTATTTTTTGAGAAATCAATTCTTAAAAAATTACGCTCAAAAAGGTCGCCATGTGTTTCGTCTTTTTGCATGATTTCGAAACATTTCAAAATAGATCCTGGATAAACATCCAAACCCTTCTGCAATCTATTCATAAGAATGAAGGCGGCCCCCTCTTCTAATAGATATTTTTTTGAAGATTTATAGAAGAATGGATAGCGATCTTTTGTATAAATGTCAGGCATTGATTCACTGCGCCTGATCCAGAAGCTTGTAATATTATCTTCTAGCCCTTTACAAAACTCGTCATTAATACGATAAACATAATCTAACTCAGAATAAATATCTGCATAATCAGGATGGTTTATCCAGTAATCCCATCGAACAACGTTAATCTTGCTGTCTTTTAGAATATCGCCATTTCTTTTAAGCCAATCATCGCCCATCTTAATTGATTTTTTTAGGGCATCATTTATCGACAATCTCTCAGAGAACGCAATAGAACTTGCTTGCAGAGTATCATTTAAACAAATGGTTATTTTATCAAAGCGACATAATGCCCATTCAATGCAGGCCTTAAGTTTATCGCCTTCATGGTATTCTTGCCCAACGCTTATTTGCAATCGCACATGATCAAACTCTTGCCAGTTTTCTCCATGCTTAGGCTTAACCTTGTAATACCCCGTTTGTGGTGGGTATTGATTACTCTTAGAACCTCTCATCAGCAACACTCTCTGTTGGTTTCTCGCCATGCGACCAAACAATTTCAAATAGATTTCTTTGAGCTTCAGCAGTTTCAAAATCTTTAAAAATAGTGATCTTCTTTTCAGCACCGCGGGCAATGACTGCATATTTATCGCCATAGATAAGAGACACGCGGTTTACAAAATATTGTTTAGAGATGTAGCGGTATTCGTCTAAATCTCCCATTAAATAAGTATTTCCCTCTTCAACAAGCTGTCTCATACCAATGCCTGCCGAGCGAATACGTCTATATAAATTAATTACATCTTGCGGAGATTTGCTGTCATCAGCATTTAAAATAAGCAACTCTTCGTCGGCCTCGTCTTTTAAATAGCTATACACATCTTCTAAAAGTTTAATAAAACTATTCTCGCCTTCAATGACCGTTACACTATCATCGACTTCTTCAACACCATTGGCTGTAATCTTAATATGATGCCTATGGAAAGCAGACAATATCTTGTTAACAGTCTCTAATGTCGGGATCTTATCGCCAGTTTCAAAAGTTTTAATCGTTACAGCAGGCACACCAGATTCATCAGATAGATCATCTCTTGACCATCCTAATATCGCTCTTGCACCCCTTATGTACTTTCTATCAATCATTTCTTAACTCGGTCTAGGTTTTTTATAAAGCATTACTTTATATTTTATAATGTATTATAATTTATATACTAAAGTATCTAAAAAAATATTGCAAGAATTATTTAATTTACATAATATAATAAAAAAGATACTAAAGTATCGAAAAACAACAGGAGGTAAAAACAATGCGGTTAAACAATAAAGGACAATATGAAGTTTCAATATTTGACGTGAAAAACAAAAACGATCTTGCAGCTGAGCTTAGAAACGTGGTTCGCGCAAAAATTAAGAAATACAGATCACACCAAGAGAATAACAGCTACGCCGATAGTAACCCACAGGACATTATTCTATATAGAGAGATCATGGTCGCCTATCAGACTTATAAAGAGGCCTATAGCAAGAGCGGTGGCTATATGATGTTCTACTTCTTAAATGAAGGTTTAAAACGATAATTATATAAGTGGGGGATTATAATAATGAAAATTGAAAACTTAGAACAATTAGAAACAGCAATAAAACAGCTCAACAAATTTTATGAAATGTTAAAAGAAGCCCTGTTAAATTACACCATATGGAGTGCGTCCAAATCAAAAGATGTGTGCTTAACTTATGAATTACAATTTTACCAAAGCCAAATCGCACTATTGAAAAAGATTTATATTAGAATTCTGGATGAAATATATATGCTTTCTCTACCGCAAGAAAAGGAGGTCTTGAGAGTTGTTTAAGCCCTAGCAACGATCGCACAGACCTTATCGACATCTTTTAAAGCGATTGTGTCCGTCTTTTCTGGGGAATATTGTTTATATAAATAGTAGTCCCCTTTTAAGGTCTCAAATTCTCTTACAAGGGCCTGACCATTTTTTAAGAAGAAAACGCATTCCTGCCCTCTCTCAGGAATCTTTTTCAAATCAACAAAAACTTTATCTCTAAATCTTAGCCTTGGTGCTAAGGCATCCGTCATAACAGGAATTTGAATACAATTCTCATTTATCGGGCTGACTGTCTTCTTTTCGGTCTCATAAAGATTACCATCAAGCATGCTTTCACTATCTTCAATATCATAAACAGGTAGCTTTAACCCCTTATAATCTTGCGATGGGACGGCCACAACCACATCCTTAGCCTTAAATTCAGTTTCAAAACCATCAACATCGCCAAGAGCTAAAAGCTCTTCTTGTGATATTGGGGGCCTGCCCTTTCCAACGAGATATGGAATAATTGTTTTCAAAAACTTTAATGGAATCGGCCTATCGGAATACTGTGTCTCATATCTTTGATAGCTAGAGTGATTTGCATATCCAAGAACCTTGGCAATATCACGCATAGTGTAGCCCGCTCTAATACGCAAATTCTTTAACTCTTCTGAATAGTTTTCTTTCATTGCAAAATAATACCAAATTAAAATTATGTTTTTTGTATGTTTTTTATATTGATTGTGTATGTTTTTAGTGTAATATTTACTCCATGAACATTGTCGATACGATTATTGAGAAATTTGGCGGGATCAGACCAGCCGCCCGTAAATTAGAAGAAGCCCCTGCAAATATTCAAGGGTGGTTAAAACGGGGGGTCATACCTGCCAAAAAACAACAAAAAGTTTTAGACACAGCCAAACAAAATGGCATCGATCTAAAGCCTGCTGATTTTTTCTCAACCCCTGTTCGACATTCTTAATATATCAAGGCTTAAGGGGCTAAAACATGGAAAACATTAACGATTTTGCGCATGATACTGCGAAAAGAAAGTTTTGTACTTTATTACAGTTGTTTATTGGTCGGGGTCGAAAATATTCCGTCTCTATCATTGCTGAAGCAACGGGCATTTCAGACAGAACAATTCAAAGTTATGTAAGTGGGGAAAATGCCCCTACTTTGATGAACGCTCTTCGCTTAATGGAATTTCTGCCAACGGTCTTTACAAATGGTGTTCTCGAACTTGCAGGATATACAGGCGCTAAGAAAATTGATGTAGAGGCCGAAAACCCACATATCGTACTTTGTTCTATTTTAGAACAGGCAAGCTCAATTTCAAAAGCCTTACAAGATGGTCATATTGACCACCAAGAAAAGGCTAAGCTCTTACAAGAACTCCCTCAAATTATAGCCATGCTACAGGGCTTTCATAGTGGATTGAAGGCGAGCTGAGATGAAAAAAGACTATAGAGACAGCATTAAAGAAAACGATATTCAAAAGGCGGTGGCCTATCAAATGGACATCTGGGAGAGAGCTGCGAATAGCTTTTTATGGTGGCACACCCCGAATGGCGAATTAAGACACCCCAAAGTTGGCGCGGAATTAAAGAAAATGGGAACAAAGTCAGGTATTCCCGATATTATCGTCCTACATAAAGGCGGTATCATCTTTATTGAGCTTAAAACAAGTACAGGGCGCATGGAGCCATCTCAAGAAGAATTCAAAGACGATGTTGAGGCTATGGGCCATACTTACTATTTGGTCAAAACATCTGATCCAAACTTGGCCGTTGCCGTCATAAGATCCCACTTAAAAAATCATGGGGTAATTTAATGAGCACAGCCATCACACATAAAAAACTAACCTACCGCAATCAATCAGAGGCCTTTACACAAAAATGTAAAGAGTTAGAGCATTTTGAGACACCCTTATGGGCGGTTGAGGCGATCTTAGACGTTGAAACGATGCCCCATTTCGTGATTGATCCATGTTGCGGTGGTGGTGTTCTATCCGAGGCCGTAAAACGCCGTGGATCGCATGTAACATCTATAGACATTAATGACTGGGGTTATCATGGCGTTATTGTTCAAGATTTCTTAGAATCAAATATTGCTATTCCATCATGGGCAATAAACAGTAAAGCCCCGCTTGGTTTTATTATGAACCCACCCTTTACAAAGGCAGTTGAATTTATTGAAAAAGCCTTTGAATTAGGCGCAACAAAAATTTTATGTTTTTGCCCAATTTCATTTTGGTCAAGTGGCGATCGTAAAGAATTCTGGGATCTTGGTTTAATAAGCCGTATTTGGGCATGTGCCGAGCGTGCAACATGCTGGCGCTATGATCTACCCTTTGATGAAAAAGGCACAAGATACAATCCTAATAGAGATTTAAAAGCCATGGGCGAAACCCCAACGATGCATGCGTGGTTCGTTTTTGAACGTGGACAAGGCACAACAAACCCACCTATCCACCGCTTATATAAAAACAAAGGCGGTGGCTCATGACCGTTGTCGCTGTTAAAAAACAAAATGGGATCGTATCTATTGCCTCGGATGATGCAACAACATCGGGATACACAACAATTTCAAATGCTGATAACAAAAGTTTTACCAAGCTTAAGCAGATTGGAAAATACACAATTGCAGGCTCTGGGCTAACCTCTATAACATCATTGCTATTTATGTATGCCAAAACCCACCTGATTAGAGAAAACTCAGAAGAAGGTGTTTTAGACTGGTTTAAAGGCTTCTTGGACTGGAGAAAAGAAAAGACTGGAGAGTACGGCATATCTTCAAACAATTTCATAATTGTCTGGGATAATAAAATATATGAGTTCCAAGACTTCCAAGTCACAGAAATTCGCGAAAACTACGCAATCGGCTCTGGACGTGACTTTGCTCTAGCAGCAATGTACATGGGTGCATCTGCAAAAAAAGCAGTAGAGTGCGCTATTAATTTTGATTCCTACTGTTCAGCACCAGTTCATTTTTTTAACTGCATTGGTGGCAAGACATGAATAATCAAATCAAAAGCTTAAACCAAATCATCGAGATCAACGTCAAGCGCCACCGCTATGGCTTTCAAAGTCTCTGGCGATCCAGTTCTGCGTCCACTCTCAATATCAGAGATATAGTTTTGAGAAAGGTCAGTTGCCTTCGCCAAGTCAATTTGGGTCATACTGCGATACTTTCTGTAAACTTTAACGGGATTATCGCCATTAAGAATATCATTCAAGACGCTTTCTGGAAAAGTTTCCTCGCCACTATCAACGGCGGCTTTAAGCTCAAGGGCATCTTCCAAGTCTCGTACTCTTTGCTTAAGGCTCTCATTCTCAACCAAAACTTTTTCTATAAAGTCTTTGCTTTGACGACCAAGGCTAGTACCAAAAGCCGCTTTAGGCTTTCTCGAGGAAGAAACTGTATCTGCTTTGTTCTTAACGACTTGGCGATTACCTCTAATAGCATGGCTTCCAGCTTTAGCAATAGGAGCATGCGGCTCAGAACTGGAAATAAATTTTCCAGATTTATTTTTATTGTTTTTTCTATCTTTAGTCATTATTCATACACATCCTTTCTATGTCCTACTCTATACACTTCGATGATCTGCTCATCTTTTAAAACGATGTATAAAGCTCTATGTGGCTTTACTGATAATCTATATCCGTTCTGCACACCTGTAAGTGGCTTTAAGTTATTGTTCTTCGCAAAAGGGTCTTTTGCCACTTCTTTTAATTTATCAACGATCTTTGTAGAAACGGGCTTGCCCAATTTCTTTAGTTCCTTGATTGCTTTCTTTGTAAATCTCAATTCCATGATTCTAGTATCGCACATAGCGATATTAATGTCAATAATAAAAATCGCAATTAGCGATATTTTTTACATTTTATTAACTACAGGGGGTAAAAATGAGCGGTTGGTATAAAATGCACCGTGGTTGGATGTCTGATGAGATGTTTAAGAATGAGCCCTTTACCGAAAGAGAAGCTTATGAGTGGCTTATTTCAGAAGCAGCCTATGAAGACGGCATAAAGAATGTTAAAGGCACTCCTATCGCTTTAAAACGGGGTCAATTATCACACTCTATTCGATTTATGGCGCAGGCTTGGCAATGGAAAAAAGGTAAAGTTGAAAGATATTTAGAAAAATTAAAAAAGTGGCAAAAAATCGAGACACAAAACGAGACAGTCCAACTTATTATAACTATTTGTAATTACAAGATATTTCAGGCTCGAAAAGAAGAAATCGAGACACCTACCGAGACAAAAGCAGGACAGGAGCAGGACAGGAGCGGGACAAACTATAATAATATAAATAATTTAAATAAATTAAATAATAATAATCCCCTTACCCCTTATTCTGATCAATCTGATTTATCCGATCATGATGAAGCGGTGGCGAGTAATGATTTAAATATCCCTTTTGATAATCTTATCGAAATCTGGAACACCAAGTGCGGTGGCTTACATGGAACGGTCAAAGAGCTGAATGATCAACAGCGTGAAAACCTAACCAATCTATTTATCAACCGAATGGAATCTGACTTAGAGCGGTGGGCTGACTTTTGTGAAACGATCCGTCAATCAGCTTGGCTGACTGCTAGGCATGAAAACAATCAAGAATGGATTGCTTCGTTTGACTGGTGCATTACGCTTGGCAATGCCGATAAAATCTTAAACGGCTCTTATCCCGCCATTGTGCAAGAAGCCCCTGTAAAGCCGTTTCAGCCTGAATTTAACGAATTTCAAGAGCGCTTAATAGCGGTGGGTAAGTTAGAACGGGTCAAGGCTCACAACCATTTCAAAGATGTAAGCTTTCGAATAGATCGGAAAACCCTCCATGTCATCACAGACAAGCCCGTAAAGCGGGATTACATCAAACAATACCTATCTCAGGCCTTAGATCTCGCTTTCCTAAATTGGCAGGGCTTGAAATATATCGAGGTTCAATGCTCGCAATAAAAATAACGAAGAGAGGAAAACAGGGAATGCCTAAAAAATATAAACTAAATAAATCAGGTCGCAAAAGAGATCCTAATGCTAAACGCCGTCAAACCACCGCCATGGGGCAAGGGCGCACCACAGAGCCAACACCAGAGCTTTTAGCTAAAAAAGAGATGGCAACAAACTCACGGTCTTTAATCGCTGAATTCCCGCCTTCTTGCTTGTTTGGCAAGGGTTTAATCAATAGTGATGAGCACTCAGCCGCTTGGGAATATTTCTCGCTATACACCAAGGTTTATAAATCCCCCCATGCGAAAGCTACGACGGCATTTTTAGAAAACGCTATCGATATAACACAAGCTATTGATGAAGAGCACGAAACAAAGTGCTTTGAAAAGATAAAGGCCGCTGAGCAAGTTTTGAAATCCGAGAGCGTGGATTTGTTTAAGACCGTTCGCAGGGCGTGTATTTCTTGGGAAATTTACTCAAACCTCAATAAGCCTAATCTAACACCCCTTGAAAAGCATGAGATAGGCAAGATCGAAAAAGGTTTAAGAATAATCGCAGATGTATTCTCAGGAAGGAAAAAGAGGTAAAGAATGAATAATCAAAAAAGACTAGATGATTTGCAAGTTTTAATCGCAAGCGAAAAAGAAGACGTCAAACGCCGACAAAGAAGAATATCTTTGCTTGAACGGGAAGCGGTGGAAATCGCTAAAAGGCTTTCAAACAAGAAAAACAACATCCCTAGAATATCTGATCATGCCCTTGTGCGATATTTAGAGCGCGTTAAGAAAATTGATGTTGATGCCATTAGAAAAGAAATTCTAACCGATGATGTCATTGCCCATATCAACACTGGCTGTAAAGCAATCAACCGCGGGCCATATAGTTTTAAGATAGATAATAAAACCATAATCACTGTTTATTAAACGCCGTTTGAAAGAGAGAGTAAAATGTTTATAACGCTAACCCATAGTTTTGATGATGAAAAAATCACAATTAGAAAATCTAAAATAAACCTCATTGAAAGAAGCTTTGAAGGCTCGAGAATTTATATAGAGGGTGTTAACTCTCCCTTAAATATCGTGGAAAGCTATGAAGAAGTCTTAAAAAAAATCGGTATTTCCAACACAAACTTGGATATAGATTTAAACATTGTACCTGGCACCGTTTATTTCAATGAAACACCCCCAGAAAAATATACCATTGGCAATATAGTGTCTTACGTTACGGACGCCGTAAAAGAACAAATCAAGGACAGCAAAGAGAGTGAAGATAAGTAGTCATTCTTTTAAAAGCGGTGGATTATCTATATTCAATTAATTGATATTCTTTTGTCGGATTGCTTACGGCTTTTAAGAAGTTCTTAATCATCTCATTCTTCATATCGTCTATTGACTGGCACTCATCCAATTCTGCTTTAAATTGTGGAACCATTGAAAAGAAACTAAGTGCCGCAGCCCTCTCTATCAATATTCTGTAATCATCCAACAATGGCTGAAGGCTATTATCTTTTACTAATTTACTCCAATTTTTTAAATGTTTTTCAGCTGTCTCAGAGTCTCTGATTGAAATTTTTCCACTAAAATCAAAAGTGATATTTACATGGACGATTGTGTTTCTGTATTCACTCAGGTCATTCGCTTCTAATAGAACTTTTTTTAAAAGCTTGTAGTAAATATTATTCTTCTTTTCGTGTTTATTAATAATGCTTATCAGAGCATCACGCTGAGCACGATCTCCGCCCAGCTCAATCCACTCTTTTTGACTGTCTTCAATGTCTTTATCACTAAGGGCATTGTAAACATTATTAAAATGAAACATTAGATGATTTGAAGACAAAACGATTTTGCCAATGTCATTAATGATCTTTGTGGCTTCTTTTTTATCCTCTTCAGGCATATCTATCTTATCAATATCGAAGTTTAGAAACATAAACCCCTCCCTTTAAATTTAGTGACTTGACAGCATAACGCAAACCAAGGTAAAATACACGTAATATAGGTTGAAGAATTGTCTCTGGACATCTTCGACCTTTTTTTATGGGTTTATTCCCGTTCGTCTTTAAGCGCGCCTATATGGTCTGCGCTTTTTTTATTTCAGGACAATATTTTGAGTGAAAATGTTTATGAGTTTTGGATACACTTCTTGCTCACAGAGTTTCGCCATGCCTGCAAGAAAAGTAAAACGACAACGGATGCACAAGCGCAAAAAGCAAGAAAGTTTCTAACCACGAAAAGCTCTAAGCTTCAATTCATTTGCGATTGTGGCAATATTGAAATGGGCTATGTCATCAGGCTTGCAAAACAGCTAAGAGATAATGGTTGGAAGGAAACAGGAACATTAAAGATTACAAATGGTTGATTTTACGGTTCAAACAAATGCCTTAGAATTATCCAAGTTCCTTAATGGTATGAGGCGTAAGCAGCTCCCCTATGCTACGTCTCGTACTGTTAATGGGATGGCCTTTGAAGCACGACACCAAGAACAATCAAAGCTTAATCGCTATTTTAAGCTAAGAACAAACTATCTGAAGAAAAAAGGCGCAATGCCTTTGACCTTGTCTAATAAGAGACAATTCCCAGATATTCATTCTGTTGTGGCCGTAAAGGATGAAATTGCAGCCATGAGCGCAACGGGCGGTATTAAGAAAGCCTCGTCTAATAGTATGGCCGTGCCTTTGTCAGGTATTACCAGACCTTACTTAAACCCTGGTAAAGAAACCCTGACACGGGGTAAGTGGCCCAAGAATATCGTTAAGAAGGTAAAAACAAAGCGCCGACCTCGCAAAGGTCGTAAGCCGAAGCCTTTTATTGCTCAATTAAAAGCAGGCACATCAGGTGTTTATATTCGTGAGCAAGGCAAGATGCGCTTAACACCATTGTATGTTTTTAAAGATCAAGTCAAGGTCAATAAAACATGGCCCTTAGTCGAGAACATATCTAACTTGGTTGCCAAACAATATTCATCTCGTTTGGCTTATGAGCTTGACCGCGCCATGAGATAGATATAATGATTAATGTCATGAAGAATATTTTTATAACATTGATCTTATCTTTCCTTTTAATCTCATGTGGCGAGCCTGAGCCTAATAATCGTTTACCAACGGATGATGCCTCAGAATATACTAAGATTGATGCCTTTGGTATGTGTCGAGGCGTGGCCAACAAGACATTGAGTGGCCCTGTAGATTTTAAGCCTATATATGAAGGCTTAATGATTGATAATTATCTTTATGATGAAGAGAACAAGGAAACTATTCCTGTCATTACAACAACTGTATCCTTTGAACGCACCTACTATATTGATGGCGCTTACAAAGATGGTATTCGTTGCCATTGGCGCAAGCTTGGTAAGGGCGAACTCGAATATTACAGCCACCACTTCACACCAAACCCCCTCTAAAATAAATCGCATAGGTTCTTCCCAGACTTTACGCGCAACGGGTGCCGTGTGAGCGCAGGGTCTTTCTAGTGACAGAAATTTAAAGTAGTAGAAATAGAAACTGGTCTCAGGTTAATCAAATGGCAAAAAAAGAAGAGTGGGTAACGCCTAATCATTTCTCAAAGGAAATAAGCGTAACACCTCAGGCCGTTTTGAATGCTATTGAAAGTGGTCGTTTTTCTGAAAAGTGTTTACGAACCACAGAAACAAAAACTGGCAAGAAAAGATACAAAATCCTTTTAAAAGAAGGGTTGGTTGAATTTGAAGAAAATAAACAAATTGCCCAAAAGAATTATAGCGACCAAGATTTCACGCAAGCCAGAAGACAAGAACAAGTTGCAAAAGCAAGAATAGCAGAACTTGAATGCCTTGAACGTGAGGGCGAACTTGTTCGTGTTGAGGAAGTCGTTAAACACCACACGAAGCTAGCAACTCAACTTGTTACAGGGGCTGACAATCTTATAACTAGAATTGCACCAGAGTTATTGAATATTAATTCGCCTTTAGAAATGGAAAAACTTCTTAGAACCCATTTTATGGGCTATTTCGAGGAGTTCTCTCGTGGATGTGAACAAGGAAATTGCCCTTATTCATAGCATTTATGCTAAAGCCTTTAAACCTAGGCCTGTAGATTTAACCGTCTCAGAATGGGCCGACAAAAACAGAGTATTATCAGGAAAAGCAGCCGCAGAACCTGGACGATGGAAAACTTCTAGAACCCCTTACTTGAAAGAGCCTATGGACGTATTGTCTGTAGGATCCCCAGTTCAAAGGGTAGTTCTTAAATTTGGCTCTCAGCTTGGTAAAACGGAAACGCTTAACAATTTAATTGGTTATACAGCGGATTATGCCCCTGCTCCAATTCTAATGGTCCAACCAACATTGGGGATGGTTAAAAAAGCATCCAAGCAGAGATTGTCTCCAATGATTAAAGAATCACCAAGCCTTCTATCAAAATTCGCACCAGAGCGAAGTCGTGAAGGTTCAAACACTTTATTCGAAAAAGAGTTCGATGGTGGCATATTACTTTTGGCTACAGCAAAAAGTGCGAGTGAGCTTGCATCAATGCCCATCAAGATTGTTTGTCTGGATGAGATAGATCGATATGATACAGATGTAAGGGATGAAGGGGATCCAATAGAGCTAGCAGAAACAAGAACCTCTACATTTAGAAACAGAAAAATTGTCTTAACCTCTACGCCTACTGTTGCAGGCGTTTCTAATGTTGAAGCAGAATATGAAGCCTCTGACCAGAGAGAGTTTTACCTGCCTTGCCCTCATTGTGAAGAAAAACAAACTTTAAAGTTTTCAAATCTTCAATTTGATGAAGAGAATGTGAAAGAAGTTCATTATGCTTGCGAACATTGTGGCGGCTTAATCGAAGAGCACAATAAAACATGGATGCTCGCAAACGGAGAATGGATACCAAAATATCCAGAAAGAGAAATCAGGGGCTATTGGCTGAATTCACTATATTCTCCTGTAGGATTTTTGTCTTGGGAAGCTATCGTAAAAAGATTTTTAAAGGCTAAAAAGAATGCCTCAAAACTCAAAGTTTTTGTGAACACCATTCTGGCAGAAACATGGGATGAAAAAGGAGAATCTCCTGAGCATGAAAAGCTTTATCGAAGAAGAGAAGATTACCCATTAAAAACCGTCTGCAAAGGCGGTTTATTTTTAACCGCTGGTGTCGATGTTCAAAGAAACCGAATTGAGGTTGAAGTAGTTGCTTGGGGTCGAGACATGGAAACATGGTCCGTAGATTACAGAGTATACCCAGGGGATACGTCTCAAAAAGAGGTTTGGGATAAATTCTGGCCAATCCTTAATGAAACCTTTGATCATGAAAGTGGCGCCAAGCTAAAAATTAGACAATTAGCGATTGATAGCTCGGATCAAACCCAGATTGTTTACAAGCAAGTCAGAGATCAAAAAGATCATAGAGTAATGGCTATTAAAGGGAGTGACTCGTCAATAATGACGGTCAGCCCGCCTAAAGATGTAGACATCAACTATGATGGCAAAAAGATTTATCGCGGCATCCAACTATGGACTGTAGGTGTCAGCTTATTAAAGATGGAGCTTTACGGGTGGTTAAAGCAAGACCCACCTAAAGAAAGCAATGAGCCTTATCCATATGGATATTGTCATTTTCCACAATATGATGAAGAGCACTTCAAACGCCTTACTGCAGAAAGCAGAAAAAGGAAAATAGTAAATGGCAAAACCAAATACAAATGGGTTGCCCACCATGAACGAAATGAACAATTAGATTGCCGTGTGTATGCAAGAGCTGCGGCCCATGTGTTTGGTATTGATCGATTTGAAGAAAAACACTGGAAGCAATTAGAGTCAATGGTTCAAGAACCTGATGATGATCCTAGCACACCAAAACCTGAAATTAAGAGAAGAAAGACGAGCTACTTATAATGTCCGATTTTACTCAAGCCGATTTAGACACTCTAAATAAGGCCATCGCTCAAGGTGCTCTAAAAGTAAAATATTCTGATAAAGAAGTGACTTACAGATCATTGGACGAAATGATCAAAATCAGAAATCTCATGAAAAAAGATTTAGGCATTACAAGTAAAGCGCCTAGCAGGGTCTTAGCAAGCTTTAGTAAAGGCACATAATTCCAAATGAAAAGAAATTTATTAGATAAAGTGATTGAAGCTTTTTCGCCTCAATCAGCTGCAAAGCGTTATTATTTTCGTTTTCAGCTAGATAAAGTGCGCCGCTTTGAAGCCGCTAGTAAGGGCCGTAGAACGGATGGTTGGAGAACCCCTTCTACAGATGCAAATGGCGCTTTCTTAGGTTTATTACAAACGATGCGAAATCGGTCTCGTGATTTGGTTAGAAATAATCCATATGCCCAACGTGCGGTTCAGGTAATTTCAACCAATACTGTTGGAAAAGGCATTAAAGGCGAGGCTAAAGTATCGGGCAACAAAACAAAGGCTGATCGCTTCCAAGCTGAATGGGAAAACTGGGCAGAAACCACAGAAATAGATGCAGATGGAAAGCATAACTTTTATGGCCTACAGAGGCTTGCAATGCGTTGTGTTGCAGAATCTGGCTCTGTAATTATTAGAAAAAGACGTCGACGTTTTACAGATGGTAGAACCGCGCCTCTTCAAATTCAAATATTAGAACCTGATTTTATAGATACTTCTAAAGAAGGGAAAAGCGGTTC
Organism: Rickettsiales bacterium; assembly: GCA_002720935.1. Lineage (GTDB taxonomy): Bacteria > Pseudomonadota > Alphaproteobacteria > Micavibrionales. The sequence goes on from PBIV01000056.1 coordinate 37,851, forward strand.
TAATGTGATCATTCAAGGCCGTGAGTTTAGTTCTACTGGAAAGCCAGTTGCATATTGGTTGTTTGAAGAACATCCAGGCAATTCTTTAGGATTTGGAAGTTTTAAATCCGTACGTGTTCCTGCTTCTGAAATTATCTATATGTATAGATCAGATAGAATTGGACAAATACACGGTATTCCATGGGGGGTATCAGCATTTATAAGGTTAAAAGATTTTGACGATTATGAAGATGCCCAATTACTAAGGCAAAAGATTGCTGCCTGTTTTACAGCGTTTGTTTATGATTCTACAGGCGCTGACAATTTGACTGGCTTAGATAGCGCCTCAAATTCTGGTAACGATAATGGCTTAGCCGATAAATTCGAACCTGGTATGATTGAATTCTTACCATCTGGAAAAGATATTAGGATTGCCAACCCCCCTGCTGTTTCGAACTATGGGGAATATACTTCTGCCATGTTGCACTCTATCGCAATCGCCTACAACGTGCCTTATGAGGCCCTTACAAACGACTACTCTAAAACCAATTATTCATCTTCAAGAGCAACTTGGTTGCAATTTCACAAAGATTTAGATGAATGGCAAGAAATTATGCTCATTCCACAAATGTGCAATGGAATTTTCGACTGGTTTAAACAAGCTTTATCACTAACAGGCCAAGACACAAAAGGTGTTGGTATTACTTGGATACCACCAAGAAGGCACCTCATTGATCCAACGAAAGAGATCCCTGCGATCATTAAACAAATTCGCTCTGGGCTAATGTCTCACAAACGCGCCTTAAGAGAGCTCGGATTTACACCAGACGAGATTTACGAAGAAATCAAACAAAGCAATGAAATCTTTGATGAGAACAATTTAACCCTTGATAGTGATCCACGAAAAGTCACAGGTGGTGGATCTCTTCAAAAAGAAGAGGAAAATTCAAATGAAAAAGAACCAGAATAAAACTGAAAATGAAGTTTTACTTCCTGAAAACAGACCAGAACTTTCAAGAAACCTTTCACTAGTTAGAAATAGCTACAATGAAGAAGAAAACACAGTAAGGGTTCAATATACAACGGGCGCAAGAGTTCTAAGACGTGATTATAATGGCGTTCTTTTTTACGAAGAACTTGGCTTAGAGCCTGAAAATATTAGGCTTGAAAGATTAAATTCTGGTGCACCAGTTTTAGACACACATTGGTCACACTCTGTGGACAGCATTATTGGTGTTGTTGTGGAAGGAAGCGCTGATCAAAGACATGCGACTTTAAGATTTTCTGATCGAGAAGATCGCAAAGGCTTAATTAATGACATCAAAAGCGGGATTATTCGCAATGTAAGCGTTGGATACACAATCCATCGTTTTGAAGACGTCACAACAGATGAAGATGATATTAGAGTTCTTAGAGCCGTAGACTGGGAACCTACTGAGATTTCAATGGTTGCCATTGGCGCGGATGCGGGTGCAGGTGTTCGCACAGGAAAAAACTTTGACTGCACACAACTGGCTAGAGATGCCGAAATCAACACTTCGAAAGGAAATGAAATGAACGAAGATAAGAAAGATAAGAACAAAGTCTGCGCCGACAATCCAAATAATGAGCGTAGTGCTAACCCTATTGATCTAACACAAGTTAAAGAGGAAGCTAAAAAAGAAGCTATTGCAGCAGAGCGTGCTCGTGTAAGCGCTATCAATGATGCGGTAAGAAAAGCAGGTCTAAATCAAGAATTTGCTGATGAACTTATCAAGGATGATAAATCATTAGATGAAGCCCGCAAGCTTATCATTGATAAATGGGCTGAAGAAGATAAGGTTGAAACTCGCTCACAAATTACAGTAGGCGAAGACCTGACAAGAAAAGCACGTTTAGAAGGTGTTGAGAATGCTCTAATGTATCGCTCTAATCCAACTACAGAACTTACCGAAGTTGGTAGAAACTGGACAGGCTTAAACTTACGTGAGATGTCTCGTCAATTCTTAGATGAAGAGGGACAAAGTGTTCGTGGCATATCAATTAACGAGATTGCAAGCCGTGCTTTAAGTACAAGTGACTTTACAAACATTCTTGCTAACGTAGCAAATAAGAGCCTTCGTCAACATTATGAAGATACAACACGCACATTCACACCTTGGTGTCGTCAAGTAACTCTTCCTGACTTTAAGGACGTTCATAGAAATATCTTAAGCGAAGCTCCTAACTTAGAGAAAAAGACCCAAGGCGGAGAATTCAAAAAAGGCAAATTCACAGACGGTAAAGAAGTTTATAGCCTATCCACATATGGTAAAGTTCTAATGATTACCCGTGAAGCTATTATCAATGATGATATGGATGCATTTACGAAGATTCCACAACAATTTGGTGCAGCTTCTTCACGCCTAGAAAGTGACCTTGTCTATGGCATTTTTGCAGACAACCCTAATATGGCGGACGGAAAAGCTTTATTCCACGCAGATCACAACAACCTAACTACTGGGGCGATCTCAGTTGAAAATCTAGGTAAAATGAAAGCAGCTATGAGGAAACAAAAAGGCATTGGTGGAAAAGCAGCCTTAAATGTTCCATTAGAGTTTCTGATTGTTCCATCTGCCCTTGAAACGGCAGCAGAACAACATTTAGGTGTAATTCAACCAAATGAGGCTTCTAAAGTAAACCCATTCAGAAATACTTTAAAACTGATCGTTGAAGGACGTTTGGATGATATTAGTGCAACCCAATATTATGGGGCTGCCAATCCTAACCAATTAGATACTATCGAATATGGCTATTTAGAAGGTCAGTCTGGTCCATATATTGAATCTCGCAATGGTTTCCACTCTGACGGGATGGAAATTAAGGTTCGCCATGATTTCGTAGCTAAAGCACTCGACTTTAGAGGCTTAGTACGCTCTTCAGGCTCATAATCTAGTTTATAATTTATAACCAAATTAAGGGGGCAATACGCCCCCATTTTCATGAAAGGAAAAAATAATGTCAGTTAATAAAATTCAAGATGGAAACGTCTTAGATTTAACAGCCCCAAGTGGCGGTGTAGTAAGTGGAACTCCTGTTCTGATTGGAACGATTTTATGTGTACCTGTGACAAGCGCAGATGAAGGCGACGTTTTCGCAGCTGATGTAGTTGGCGTTTATGAAATCGCTAAAGCTACGGGAGCACTCACAGAAGGTGCAAAGGTTTATTGGGATAATTCTGCTAAGAAAGTAACAGCAACGGCTTCAGGAAATACTCTTGTGGGTGTTGCAGTTGAGGGAGTTGCTTCTGGAGCTGAAACTGTAAAAGTTCGCCTTGATGGAGTTGCTCGATAATGAGTTTTAACTCAATGATTGATAATTTGTTGGGGGCTTGCCTTAGTGTAATGGGGCAGCCCCTAACCTATATCGATGAAGATGAAAACGTATATCAGCTTCAAGGCATTTTTAGCAATGAATTTGAAGCCGTTGATCCTAATACAGGATATGAAATAATTTCTAGCGTTCCAAATATAGGAATTCGCTTATCCGAATGGCCGAAAGTTCCAGTCTTTGAAGAGGCTATTTCGATAAACGAAGTCAATTATAAGGTTCGTCATACTGAAGAAGATGGCGAGGGTGGCGCTACAGTGTTCTTAGATAAGGTCGTCTAATGCATCCAAGAATTAATATTAGAAACAAAATCAAAGAGCTTATAGAGAACAATATTTTAGGTGCTAAAACTGTCAGCATTCATAGACTAAGAAATATTGAAACAAGCCCCAATCCACATTTTAGTGTTGATACATACCGTGAAACATCTGAGATATATTCTCAAACAAAAATCACATATAGACGAAATGTTCAAATTGCAATCACAATCGCTTTAGCAAATGGCAAGAATACAGATGATGATTTAGATAACCTTGCTCAACAAGTTGAAAACATCCTTATTCTAAATGACGATTTGGACGGGATTTGTGACAGCCTGACTTTAACTGAGACATCTGTAGAACTTGATTTAGGTAATCAGACCATTGGTGGTCTGGCAATGAATTTTGATTGTGTATATTACACCGATCATGTTCAAGAGTTTGATGATCTAGAAACCGTGAACTTTAAGCTTAAGCATGGCGATCAGAGCGACGTCCATAGCGAAACACAAATTACAATCCCAACAGAATAGGACATAAAATGAAAAGACTTTTTATTAAGCCTGCCGATGGCATGGTGGTCAGAGACCCTATGACAAAAGAGAAACTTCCCGTTGAAGGAAAAGAAACTCTTATTAACAGCTATTGGCAACGCCGCATCAAAGACGGCGATGTAATTGTATTTAAACCATCTAAAAGTAAAGGATCTAAATAATGCCAATTTCATTCAACGAAGTTCCAAACGCAATTAGAACGCCATTTGTATATGTAGAGATTGACGGCTCACAAGCAAGTACTGGCCCTTCTATTATGCCTTATAAAGGATTAATTTTTGGGCAGATGATTTCATCTGGTGCCGCCACAGCCGACGAGGTTGTTTTAGTAACAAGCGCTGACAAAGCTTCACAGTTATTTGGCCAAGGCTCAATGTTGCACAGACAGTTTATTAAGTGGTTTGATAACAACCCAACAACACCTGTTTATGCATATCCATTTGAGGATCCATCTGGATCAAACAAAGCGACTGGCTCAGTCACATTTGGTGGAACTGCTGATGTTTCTGGAACATTATCTTTATATATTGCAGGAGAAAGAATCCAAGTTGGCGTCACAAGTGGCGATACTATGGGCGCTATCGCGACAGCAACAGTAAATGCAATCCAAGCCAATAAGAATTTACCAGTAACAGCAGAAGTTAATGGAGATACTGCTGAGCAGGTTGATATTACGGCCAAAAACGCTGGGCCAGTCGGTAATGAGATCACTATTGAATTCAATGTTTACGACGAAGAAACACCTGGTTCGATTAATACAACTATTTCAGCAATGAGTAGCGGTTCTGGTGTTCCTGATTTTTCAGATGCTTGGGCTGCTTTAGGCGATGAGCATTATAATGTTTGGGTAACACCTTACACAGACAGCGCAACATTAACCGCACTTGAATCTGAATTAGAAGATCGCAACAGCCCTCTTATTCAAAGGGATGCCGTTGCCTTTGGAGCGATGTCAGGAACTGTGAGCACATTACAAACTTTTGGAGACGGTAGAAATAGCCGTTTTGTTTCTATCATGGCAACACAACAAAGTGTTACACCTGCTTATGAGTTTGGTGCTGCTTATGCGGCTGTAGCTGCTTACAATCTTCAAATTGACCCTGCTCGCCCATTGCAGACTTTAAAATTGGATGGCGTTATTGCACCAAGGCCAAGCAAGAGATATACACAAGCTGAGCGCAATATTCTTTTATTTGACGGTGTTGCCTCTTGTCTAATTAGTGCAGGCAATGTCGTGTTAATTGAACGTGCAATTACAATGTATCAAGAAAACGCGCTTGGGGCTGACGATACAGCTTACTTGGATGTAAATACAATCTATACACTTTCATATTTGAGATATGATTTCAGAAACTTTTTCCTGACAAAATTCCCAAGACATAAGCTTGCTAATGATGGCACTAAGTTTGGCGCGGGTCAGGCGATTATCACACCTAAGACAGCGAAAGCAGAATGTATTAGACGCTTTATTGAATGGGAGCGAATTGGTCTTGTTGAGAATGTGGATCAATTTAAAAACGATCTTATTGTTGAAAGAAATGCTTCTGATCCTAATCGCTTAGACTTCTTACTACCACCTAATATCGTTAACCAAGCACGCATTTTTGCTGCACAAATTCAATACAGACTATAATCATTTTTTAAATAAGGAGTAACTAAAATGGCCAACCGCAGAGCAGGTATCGTATACATCAAAGTAGATGGAAATCAATATGATGCTAAAGGTAATTTTGAATACAACATCGGCAACAATATTCGTGAAGCTATCGTCGGCTCTGACGGTGTTCATGGATATAAAGAAATGCCTCAAGTGCCTTTTATCGAAGGTGCAATTACAGACAGCATTGATCTTGACCTTAAAAGCTTACAGCAATCAGACGAAGCAACTGTAACTCTTGAATTGGGTAATGGAAAAACAATCATGCTTGAAAATGCATGGTATGCAGGAGAAGGAACGGCTAGTTCTGAAGAAGCTGAAATCCCATTTCGATTTGAAGGCTTAAGAGGCGAAGAACTCGTATAATTAAATTTTAGAAAGCAGATAAAACACAATGTCAGAGAAACCATATAATCACACATACAAACTTTCCAAAACTGTCACTTACGGCGATAAAGAGATCACTGAAATCCATTATCGTGAGCCTAAAGGTAAGGATATGCATGGGCTTAAATTTGGCATGGCAGGAGAAATTGAAATCGGACAGCTTGTTCTACTTTTTGCAAGAATTAGTGACCAAGCCCCACCATTTTACAATGAGGTTTCCCCTAAAGATTATATGGAACTTGTAGCTATCGCCTCAGATTTTTTGGGCGGTGGCCAGTAGACTGGCACGATGCTTATGAGCTCTTAGCTGGGCAGCCCTTTAATATTTCTCCCTCCGAATTAGACAATATGAACGCAAACCAGTTGAACTTCTGGTGCGAAAGGGCTGTTTCGCGCCTAAACAAAGAACAGAAAGATAATAGATAATGCAAAAGAAAATATTCCCATTGATGATAAAGATCGGTGCGAATGTATCCAAGGCGTTATCTCAATTATCTAAAATTGAAAATAAGGTTCGAAATTTTTCCAAGGCCTCTAAAAAGCTAGGGCAAGATTTAACGGTTGGATTAAGTCTTCCAATAACTGGTGTTGGTATTGCCTCAATTAAAGCAGCGGGTCAGGTTGAATCAATAACAGTTGCCTTTGAAAGTTTGACTGGAAGTACAGAAAAAGCGCAAGAAACCGTAAAAAGTTTACTCGACTTCGCAGCAAACACCCCCTTCCAATTTAATCAAATTGCAGGGGCTTCTAAACAGCTTTCAGCCGCAGGAATAGCAACTGAACAATTAAATGATAAGCTCACTATTTTAGGCGATATTGCTTCTGGTGCTGATGTGCCCCTTAACGAGATGGCTTCCATCTACACAAAGGTTAAAAACAAACAAAAAGCCTATTCTGAAGAAATCCAACAATTATCCGATCGAGGCATTCCAATTATTCAGAGCCTTGCAAAGGTTATGAAGGTTTCGGAATCAAGTGTTTTTGATCTCGCCTCAAAAGGAAAGGTCTCATTTGCGATCATGGAAAAAGCCATGATTAACATGAGATCAGAGGGTGGTGTTTTTGCCGATCAAATGAAAAAACAAAGCCGAACCATATTTGGTTTGTGGAGTACTTTAAAAGATAATTTGGTAAATGCGAGTGTTGCTTTTGGCGATGTTATTGTTAAAACAACTGATTTTAAAAACATCATGAACAAAATGATTGCAGGCATTCAAAAAGCGACTGAATGGTTCAAAGCCTTAAGCCCTGAAACTAAAAATTTCATTGTATATGCAGGACTTGCCCTTGCCGTCTTGGGGCCTGTTATTTTTGCTTTTGGACAACTTGGTTTTGCCATTGTCGGAATTAGCTCAGCCATAACAAGCGTAATTGGTATATTTAAGACCTTTGGGGTGGTTCTAAAGTTTGTTGCCGCTAATCCAATAGTTTTACTGCTAACAGCTATCGCAGCTGCTGCATATTTGATCTATTCAAATTGGAAGCCAATCTCAGCTTTCTTCTCAAATCTATGGCAAAGCGTTACAAATACGACCTCAAACGCTATCAATTATATAGGTTCGATTTTATCGTCGATAGGCTCTTCAATTTCTTCTTTTGTGACTATGGTCGGAAAAGGGTTCGTGAAACTCCATGAGATACTGATAGCTCCCTTTGTTTTTGCTTTTGATCTGATTACATCGGGGCTAAATGCGCTGATTGGATTGTTTACCTCTTCTTTTGAAGGGATAGACGATTTATTTACAAATTTAGCAGGTCTTATGATTGCACCATTCGAGAATGCTTTTAAATTTATCACTGAAAAAATAGATGGCTTGTTTGATGTGTTTAAAAAAGCTGAGGGCTTTGTAAGCGGATTATTTGGATCAGATGATAAGCAAATGGCTCTTAATGCTCCAGTAAGAACGGTAGCAGCTCAAGCACAGTTGGGGCCACGTAACTCACAATCTATTGTTGATGTGAACTTTAACAACACCCCTCAAGGAACGCGAGTTTATTCACAATCTAAAGGCCCAAGCCTCTTAAATACAAATATTGGTTATCAATTAGCGAGGCCCTAAATGAGTTGGAGAGATAATTATCAACAAGCGAGCTTTAGAGGCGTTCCCTTCTTTGTTGAAAATCATGAGCTAAGCGGTGGCCGAAAAAACGCTTTTCACGATCTGCCCTATAGAGATCAAGGATTTACTGAAGACTTAGGCAAAAAGAATAAGACCTTTACAATTAGTGCTTACGTCTTAGGAAAGAATTACTTTGAAGATCGAGATGCTTTTCTTGATGCTCTTGATGTAGGTGGTCAAGGCGAGCTCGTGCATCCCTATTTGGGGATTAAGACAGTCCATTGTGATTCATACAGAGCTTTAGAAGAAAGCCAATCTGGCGGAGTTGCTCGTTTTAGTATTACATTTATTGAAGCAAATACAGGACTTTTCCCATCACAGATTATTAATTTTAATAATGCTATTAACGATAGCGCCTTATCATTGATTTCAAATTCTAAAGCAAGCTTTTTAGAAAACGTTAGTGTGAACAATGTACCCGATTTTGTAAGGCAAGGAATAAACGATCCTGTCAATCAATTAGGCTCATTATTGCAAAACTCTATGCCTAAAACGTCTTTCATTGATCAAGGTTTAATCAATCAATCTGCGAGGCTTAACGATGTATCCAGAAAATTATCTGTTTATAGCGCTACTGACTATGACAGCGTTTCTATTATTTCAGATGACATATCAACTGCCTTTGAATTAGCGCGAGAAGTATTACCGAATGGCTCAATCATGGGCACTTTGAAAAATTACAAGAATATTGATGTCTCATATTTGGTCGAAACAACAGCAAATATTGTCGCAGAAAATCTAAATAAAAGAGCGACATTAGATTATATTGATAGCGTATCCATTGCTAATCAGGCGCAACAATTAACTGTAACCGATTTCAATTCTTATGAAGATGCCGTATCTCAAAGGCAAGATTTAGTTGCACAAATTGATACTTCCATCAAAACGGCCGATGATCAAAAATTTAACGATCTAAAAGACCTAAAAGCGAAGATAATGCAGGGCGTTCCAAACGAGGCTCAATCGCTTCCTAGAATTAATACAGTATCGCTAAATTATCGCCAGAACGCCTTATTAACTTCCTATAGCCAATATGGGACAGCAGCAAGAGATCAAGAAATAGTGGATAGAAATAGTTGTTCTCATCCAGGCTTTTTACCTGCATCAACTGATTTGGAAACTTTAACATGAGTGAGATTGTTTTAAAGCTAGGCGATAAGACATATTCAGGGTGGAAAGCATTTGAGTTTAGTAAGTCTGTAGAAGCACTATCATCTGGCTTTTATTTAAGCTCAGTACATACAGAAAATTTACAAATTGGCCCAGATACAGAATTAGAAGTCTTTATCAGTAATAACAAAATCCTTTCAGGATATATTGATACTGTGAATTTTAATCTTCAAGGCGATCAATATGGGATTGATTTCCAAGGTCGAGATAAAGCTTGTGATTTGATCGATTGTTCTGCAGAAGTAAAAAATTACATTAATATTGATTTAAACTCGATCGTAAACAACGTTATTAGACCATTTGGTTTTGCCTTTGAAAACCAGACAACAATAAACCCTAAATTTAAGAAATTTGATATTGAGCCTGCAGAGACGGTTTATGATGTTCTCGATAAGCTATCATCATCAAGTGGCATCTTTTTCAATACAGACGAAAACGGAAATATCATCGCTCAAGATTATGGTGTAACCCAATCTGGCGGATCACTGATTTTAGGCGATAATGTAGCAAGCATTGAAGTTAATCAAGACTTCACAGACCGCTTTAGCGAGTACAAAGTTGTTGGACAATCTCAAGGCGATGATTCCCTTTTTGGGGTGGATGCCTCTAGCCCAACAGGAAAAGCAACCGATCGCCGCATTAAAAGATACCGCCCTTTGACAATTCAGCATGATGAAAACACGACTTACAGCATTGCTAAGAAACGTGCCGAATGGGAAGCAACCGTCAGAGCAACAAGGTCTCTAAATATTAGTGTAAGCGTTCCACTATGGACAATTAGCGAAGATAGCAACGTGCTTTGGCAGGTTAATCAAATAGTGTCGCTTAAGGCTGATCAAATCGGACTGAGTGGAAATTTCTTAATCAGCTCATTGCGCTTTAGTTTGGATGAAAGTGGCTCAAAGACAATATTGGATTTGGTTAGACCAGATGCTTATCAACCGCAACCTATTCTTGAACAAGAAGAAATTGAAAATCTATAAATGCAAAAACAAACTCTATTCAATAAGGCCATACAAACGCTTGCACGCAAAGTAAGGCTTATTGCTCAAAGGGGCGTTGTTTCGCTGATCAATGACAGTAAGAAACTACAACAAATTCAATTAAAGCTCCTTGATGGCGAGGTCCGCTCGGAATTAGAGCGATTTCAAAACTATGGATTTACAAGCGTTCCTAAAACGGGATCAGAAGCCGCCGTTATATTCGTGAACGGTACAAGAGATCATGGTCTCGTTTTAGCGGTGGATGATAGACGATACAGACTAAAGCCACTTTCAGCAGGCGAGGTCGCGATCTATACCGATGAAGGCGATAAGATACATTTAAAGCGCAATAACAATATTGAAATCGAAACAAAGACCTTAACTGTGAAAGCGGATACAAAGGCACGATTTGAAACCCCTATTTTAGAATGCACGGGCCACATAATCGATAATTGCGAAACCAATACACACAACATGGGTGGTATGCGCGAAATCTTCAACACCCACAAACATGAAGAAAATCCGAACCTATCAGGTTTAACGGAAGTTCCTAACCAATTAATGGATCAAAAATGAGTGATATTGCTAGGTTCTGGTTTGATTTTGGCGGAGACGTCCAAATCGAACAGGGAGACTTTGTTCTCGATCAAGGATTAAATTCTTACATCATTAATAGTTTATTCGTTGATGGTCGCGCTTCGCGTGAACAGCTTATTGATAATGAAACCGACCAAAGAGGCTATTGGGCTGACACACCAGATGATCGTCATGGCTCATTACTATGGCTTTTGTCTCGTGAAAAGATGACAAGTTCTCTTTTAGAGCGAGCAAAAAACTATGCCTTTAACGCTCTTAAATGGCTCATTGATGAAGATATTGCACAAAAGGTTCTTGTCAGAACATATAGAGCTTCAAACGAGGCCTTGGGCATAGAGGTCGAAATCATAAGAGGCACCGCAACAGCTTATCAATATCTTTGGGATGGCCTTAATAAACAAAGCAATTCTCTAAAAATCAATTCAACCTCTTTAGAAATAAGGTTCAACGATGGCGTTTAAAAGACCAAGCTATAATGAAATAATTGATCGTGTAAAAACAGATGTAGAATCACAATTAGAAACTGGCAAGCTTTTACCAAGATCAACCTTATCTTATATTTGTAATGCTTTCTCAGGTGCTGTTCATGGGCTATATGGCTTTATTGACTGGGCCACAAAACAAATTTTTCCCGATACCGCCACAGCTGAAAATCTTGAGCGATGGGCCGATATTTATGGCCTTTCACGAAAACAAGCATCTTTTGCAACAGGCGTTCTCACTTTTACTGGCGAGAATGGAAGTGTCATTCCTGAAAATACCGCCATTCGCCGTAAAGACGGATTAACTTATTACACATCTGAAGAAGTAACAATTTCGGACGGTTCTGCATCTGCCTCTGTTACTTGTGATACAGCAGGCACGAATGGTAATACCGCCTCTTCAACTGAATTGAGTTTAGAGACGTCTATTGAAGGAATTGATACCACAGCAACGGTTGATTCTGATGGCATTACTGGCGGTGGAGATATTGAAAATGATGCCCTATTACGATCACGTCTTCTAACACGCATTAAAAAGCCTCCTTATGGCGGTTCAGAACATGATTATGAGCTTTGGGCTTTAGAAGTACCAAACATTACAAGAGCGTATGTAAAGCCGTTATGGGCAGGTTTAGGAACGGTTGCTGTTTACGTTATCGATGATGATGGGGCAACTGCACCAATCCCAGATAGTGAGACTTTACAAGCGGTCACTGATTACATCGAAGAACAAAGACCTGTTACTGCTGATGTTAGTGTTTTTGCACCGACACCAAAGGAATTAGACATCACGCTTTCTATCACACCAGATAGCACAGCAACGAGACAAGCGGTTGAGGCAAATTTAAAAGATATGCTTCGAAGGGATGCAGCACCTGGTGCAACTATCTATTTAAGCAGAATTAGAGAAGCGGTCTCTATAGCAACGGGCGAAAACGATAACACAGTCACATCCCCAAGTGCTGACTTCACAACGGCTACGGGCGAAATCGCAGTTCTTGGAGATATTACATGGACGTAAACCAATATAAAGATCAGCTAAAAAGCTTACTGCCTTCAGGCGATGCCTTCCCACGTGAAGAAGGAACCACCCTAGATCAATTTTTCAATGCGGTGGCCTTTGAATTAGAGCGAGCCGATGGCCGTGTAGAAGATTTAATCAATGAGGCTTTCCCGCTGACATCTGATGAATTGCTTTATGATTGGGAACGAGTTCTCGATCTACCTGCTCCATGTATCATTACAACACAAACAAAACAAGAAAGACGTGTCTCTGCTAACTCAAAACTTGGCACTTTAGGCGGGCAATCAAAGGCTTTTTATAAAGAACTCGCCGCTAGTATTGGATTTGATGTTGAGATTAATGACTATGGTGCTTTCAAAGCTGGAGCCTCAAAGGCAGGCGATAGTGTCGGGGAAGCTTGGAAATTTGCATTTAACGTCTCAGCCCCTGAAGAAACAATCAAAACATTTAAAGCAGGTAGTGGCTCAGCAGGCGAACCTCTAAGGACTTGGGGAAATACAGAGCTTGAATGCTTAATCAGTTTATATAAACCCGCTCACACTCTGAGCATCTTTACTTATGGGAGTTAATAAGAATGAAACGTATTGATACACCAACGGCAACCGATATTGAACCTGGTAAAAAAGGTTTCACAGATGGCGAACCATCAACAGGAACGCCAGCCACAACCGTTGATTCTAGTTGGTTAAATCAGCTTCAAGAAGAGATCGCTTATGTCATTGAAGAGAATGGGATCACGCTTGATGAAGAAGAGAGCACCCAATTACATCAAGCAATTTCATTGATGTCCGCCTTTAAAATTAGCGCACTTACTTCCATCACGTCTTTACAAGATACAGATAAAGTTCCCGTTATGGATGATAGCGAGGCAACCGACAGCAATCGCAGTATCACGTTCTTAAACTTTGCAACGGCCGTTCTTTCTAAGTTCTCTTTATTTGGCTTTTCTAGTGAGACAACCATCGCCGATAATGACTTCTTGGTCTTTTCAGATACGAGCAATAGTAACAACAATAAAAAGCTGACTTTTAGCCACTTTGCCACAGCTATTCTTAATAAGCTTTCTTTAAATTCATTTACCACTGAAACATCACTCAATGATGCAGATTTTGTGGTTTTCGCCGATGATTCAAATTCATTGGAAAATAGAAAAGTTTCTTTATTGAACTTTAAAAACTGGATTAATTCAGGCGTTACAACGCCCGATGCAACAACAACAACCAAGGGTAAAGTTGAATTAGCGACGGATGCTGAAGTAAAAAATGAAACAGCAAGTAAAGTGTTAACAGCTGATCAAATTAAATATAACAAAGGTATCGCAAAGGCTTGGATAAATTTTGATGGAACTGGTTCAATAACTGTTAACGAACAGCATAATGTTTCAAGCATTACCGATCTTGGTACAGGTAAATATCAAATAAATCTATCTATTTCAATGGTCGGCTCTTATGTGGTTATGGTTAGAGATGGTGCAGACAAAGTAACAAGTAAAGTAATGACTCCTAAAGCGGCAAGTTCTTTTGAAATCAGGACATCGGGTGGATCGAGTGGATATCAGACAAATTCTGACACAGCATATTTGAAAGATGGCGAAGATATTGACGTTTTAGTTTTTGGTAATATCACATAGGAAGGATAGAAAAATGAAACAATTCATAATTATAAACAAAGATAAAACTGTGGGATTAATTTCAAGTAATTCGAATAAAGAAGTTCAGAAGGAAATTGACAAGTTCCCCGAAGATAAAAAAGAGAGCTTTGATTTTTTTATTGAAGCTAAGGACATACCTATCCCGCAGAAATATAACTGGCGAGATGCTTGGTATTATTGTTCAGAAGATAATGCGATAAAAATCGATTTAGAAGAGGCAAAGAAATGCCAAAGAAAATTGATCATCAGTAAAGCTATGGAAAGAGTTGAGACAAACGAATGGGGGGAAATGAACCTTTCTGTTGTTCAAGATGAGTTTAAAGAAATCGATTTTGAATCAATTGATAACCTAGATGATCTTTACAACACTTGGCCCGCATCAATAGAAAATAGAAAAGAACGCCGTATATACCCAAGATATAAGGAGGATTAATTGTCTCATTTCCCTAACGATAGACAGCTAAAAGTGACCATTAGCACTATACTCGATTTTGGTCACATCTTTTCAACTCTAATCATTATCGTTTTTCTAGTTACTTGGGGAATTAACGTAGAAAACCGTCTCACATATCTTGAGACACAATCAATCGCTACTGAGAAGCGCATGGATAGGGAGATCCAGTATATTCGAGATAGCCTTGGGCGCATTGAATTAAAAATCGATCAAAAAAATCAATAATAAAGGACATATTATGCCTGTTTTACCATCACAGCACTTTACTGTGGCTGAATTCGCTGACCCTGTAACCAATACATTTGAGTTTGAGCACGGCTTTATTGATCATTTGGAACTTTTGCGCTCTGCCTGTGGATTTCCATTTATAGTAACAAGCGGATGTCGTTCATCTGAACATTTAGCTTATTTAAAGTCTCGTGGTTATCCCGCAAGTGAAAACAGCTTCCATCTCATGGATAATAAGAAATATGGCACGAAAACATGTGCGGTGGATATTAAAAGACCATCAAGTTCAAACCTGCATAAGCTTCTCATGCATGCCACTAAATATGGATGGACGGTCGGTATTGCGAAAACATTTATTCATTTAGATCTTCGCTCAAAATACACGGATAAAAAAGCAATCATTTACAGCTATTAACCAAGAAAGGAACGGTGATCAAATGGATTATCTAAAGAAGGCTCTTAACTGGGTCAAAGAAAATAAGAAAAAGACTATCACAGGCGTTGTGGGTCTAGCAGGTTTTGTTGGCTATGCAATCGAACCTGAAATTGTAGACCACGCTTTAAGCCTCGCTCTATTCTTAGTCGAGACCTTTGGCGCATAATGTCATATTTAAACTATATAAAATGGGCGGTCATATTTCTTGGCCGTCTATTGCCTTTTTTATTTGCCTATTTCCAAGGTAAAGAATCTCAAAAGAAAGCAGAGCTTGAAGATGAATTGGAAAGTATTGAGCAGGCCCGCATTATTCGTGATCGCATTGATAATGATGACGACGCTCGTAAAAGGGTGCAAGACCACTTCCGCGGGTAGCTTTTGCAATATCTATAAACCCATTAAATACAAAAAAGAATTTGTAGAGGACTATATTAGCCTGCAAATTGATAAAAATAACGCAGTTTATTTAGAACAGTGTCAATAAGACACGAGGGTCAAGGGTGCGCCAACACCCTCAACCGTAAGTCATAACCTTACATGAACATGAACGGCCGATACATGGCCATCTCGCATCCCCATGGGAGCAATCATTTAACATGAAAGGTATTAATAATGTCTTTACAAGAAATTCAACCCCTCCAACCTATAGCAGCATATCTTGGTGGAAAAAGTAAATTAGCAAAAACAATCACACGAATAATTAACGAAACAGAACATAAAATTTACGCCGAGCCTTTTATCGGAATGGGCGGTGTATTTTTAAGGCGGAACTTTATTCCTCAGTCAGAGATAATAAATGACTATAATAAAGAGGTTTCAAATTTCTTCAGGATACTACAGCGTCACTATAATCCGTTTATGGACACTTTAAAATGGCGTTTAAGTTCAAGAGCAGAGTTCAATCGCTTATTGAGTGTTAATATAGAAACATTAACCGACCTAGAGAGGGCAGCTAGATTTTTATATCTTCAAAAAAATGCATTTGGCGGGAAAGCAGCAGGGCAAAGTTTTGGTGTAACTAAAGAACGATCTGGCCGCTTTAATATTTATAAGCTTGCTTCTATTCTTGAAGAAGTTCATGAGCGTTTATCTGGTGTAACTATCGAATGCCTAGATTATAAAGAGTTCATCAAAAGGTATGATCACAAAGATATACTGTTCTATTTAGACCCCCCTTATTTTGGTTGTGAAAAAGACTACGGCAATGATCTCTTTTCGCGTTTTGAATTTGAGTTCATGGCCGCCATTCTTAAGAAAATAAAAGGTAAATTCATTCTGTCTTTAAACGATCACGAAAAGGTACGAGAGATTTTCAAAGACTTTAATATTGATGCGGTGGAAACCACTTATAGTATTTCAGTTACAAAAGAAAAAACTCGTTACGGCGAAGTTCTGATTAAGAATTATTAATTACAAAAACAGTTACTGACCAGTAAAAGACCAGTAAAAACATGTTTGTTCTTACTTCGTTCGCACTTAAAAGCCTGTAAAAACAATTAAAAATCAAATAGTTATGTTTTAATAGCTACGTTGACATCGTAGAGGTCACAAGTTCGAATCTTGTTATGCCCACCATTTAAATCAATGACTTAGCAATAAAATCAGGGGCTTTGTTTTTTTGATCGGTCTGTTACGTGGTCTGTAACGTCTATTTTGTTCTACCTCTGTTCTCAAAACTCTTTTGGGTACCGTATGGGCATAAAAAAACAGACCCTCAAACGGGGTCTATTTTTAAAATTTAATAAAAACATCAAGAATGATTATTTCTCAATAACAGCGCACGCAACGCGACCACCAGCATCACCAGTTGGCTGTGAGGTGTAATCATCTGTTCCTGCATGGATGATAAAGGCTGAACCGTCTTCATCAAAAACAGACGCTCTGTCCCCATCATTTTCATCATGCAATGTAATCATCTCATTAATCAGTTCTGCCTTTACAACACCATTTTCATTGGCATAAACATTGGGTAGGTCGCCAGCATGAGGGCCTTTATGTTGTACCATACCATGGTCATTATTCATGGGGTTAAAATGTGATCCAGTATTTGTAAATGGACTAACATCCTCGCCCGTCATTAATGGAGTGCAATCAGCTGTCTCATGAATATGAATGGCGTGATAGCCTTCTGAAACACCTTTTACATCCAACTTGATTAAAACATTTTTACCAAAATCTTCTAAAGTGGCAGTCCCGATTTCTTCGCCTTGCGGGTTAACAAAAGTGGCTTTAGCTGTTTTTGTTGCTGGTGCCATCGCATTTGTTGTGTTCATTGCGCCTGCTACCAAAGCAATGCCTAAGAAGGCCGTTAAAACGCTTCTAATGATTAGTGATGAATATTTTGAATTTAAAATCATAAAATAACTCCTTTTCTTTATCCCTTTTTAAGGTAGTGCAGATAGTCATAAAAGAAAGCCCATAGCTCTGATAAAAAAGCTAGGGCTTTCCAGTGATAGCTTCCTAAACGCCAGTGCTAACTGGATCAGGTTCTAAGGGTTCTTCTCAGCTGGCTAGAACAAGCCCAGCGCCCCTGCTATTGATGTTCTTAAAACGTTTTAAAACCGATTTAAGTTCAATTTTTTTTAAGCTGCTAAACAAATCTCATTGAGAGCTGTTCCACAAGCATCTTTATTCTCATAGGCTTTTGTCAGATCGCCTAAAGAGACCATACCAATTAGTCTTTTTTCTTCATTGTTGTTAAGAACAACAAGACGTCTTACAGCGTTGCTCGCCATGTTTTGTAAGATATCTTCAACATCATCTTCTTCATAACAATAAAGAACATTTGGAGTTTGGCATTCTTCTGCTGTCATGGTTACAGGATCTAAAGATTCAGCCGCACAACGAAGCGCAATATCACGATCGGTAATAATGCCTTCAATACGGTCATCCAGAGCAACCAAAATTGCACCACAATCATGCTCTTTCATCAGCCTTGCGACTTCCGCAATCGGGGTATCTGGCTCAACATATTGAACATTTTCATTTAACGCGTCTCTAATAATCATAACCTTTTCTCCTTATACATTTAGAGTTTTTCCTATTACGACACTCTTAAAACGAACGGGGAAATTGCTTTGTTCAGAAAAATTATATTATTTTTTGACTATGAAAAATG
Source organism: Rickettsiales bacterium (assembly GCA_002720935.1). GTDB lineage: Bacteria > Pseudomonadota > Alphaproteobacteria > Micavibrionales. The sequence continues at coordinate 56,299 of PBIV01000056.1, forward strand.
CTTGCATTGCGAGATAGAGCCATGAGCCCATTAAAACCATACCGCCAATTGGCGTGATATAAGTGATTTCTTTGATATTGAAAATTATAGATGCATAAATGCTAAAAGAGAATAAAATCGCCCCAGCAAGAAAGGCGAGTGCTGAGCGATAAAGCTTTAAATCTTGCGGGGCTAAGGTTAGAGCAACAGATAAAACCGCATAAATCATATTATAGCGAATAGCCGTTTCTAAACTCGCAACTCGATCTGGCGTAATTTCGAAATAATGATCGCCTAATGCCCCCATTAAAACAGAAACAAAGCCAAGCATAGCCGCGACGGATAATATTTTATATTTCATGTTAAATTATCGAGAAATAGGATTAAATTTGCCAGAAGCACGATTATATAAAAACTCGCGTCTATCTTTTTGATAAGGATTTACAACAACATGAATTCTTGATTTAGACGCTGTTTTAA
>PBIV01000057.1 GCA_002720935.1 Rickettsiales bacterium
TCCGTGTGAATATTACGGCTATTTTATCGCGTGGGCGTGATGGTGTTCAAATTACAATGCGTACCTTGCCAAGTGAGCCATTAACATTTGAAGCGCTTGGTATTGAAGAGGATATCATTAAAAACTGGTCGCCAAGACAAGGCTTGGTTTTGGTAACAGGGCCAACGGGCAGTGGTAAATCAACGCTCCTTTCGGCCGGTATTCGTTATTTATTAGAACGCCCAGAGGGGTGTGGTAAGGTTTTAACTTATGAATCGCCAATCGAATTTACTTACGATACGATTAAATCACCACGAAGCTTGATCTCCCAAACAGAGATCCCACGCCATTTACCAAATTTCGAGCACGGTATTCGAAATGCGCTTCGCCGTAAGCCAGAAATTATTCTTGTTGGTGAGGCAAGGGATCGTGAGACAATTGGCGCTGCGATTGAGGCGGGGCAAACGGGTCACTTGGTTTATGCAACCGCGCACACTATGGGGGTTGCCTCGACATTGCGCCGTATGGTTTCAACCTTTGATGCAGAAGAGCGTGGGGAGCGTGCCTATTCATTAATGGAAACATTAAGATTGGTTATTACGCAAGCGTTGGTTAAAAAGCCAGACGGAATGCGCCTAGCGATACGAGAATATTTAAGGTTTGATGATGAGGTGCGAGAAAAGCTTCTTGATATGCATCACGATAAATGGCCGGTTGAAGTTCAAAGAATGGTTGAGACGCGTGGTCAATCAATGAAAAAATCAGCTCTTCATGCGTTTGAGGCAGGCGATATCTCAAGAAACACGTACTTGATGTTGACACAAGGGGTCTAAAAATTCAAAAAAGCTTCATTTCGAGGTTTAATAAAAATTAAATATATTACAGGTAAAGTATAAAGATGGATTGGCACTGGAGAAATACGATGAAAACCGTTCGGTTTTTTATGTTCGATGCGAAAGCAGCGGGCCCAGTGTTTTTATTCCTTCTTCACGCGAGAATGTGGACGTTTATCTTACTTATCGTTTCTTTATTTAGCTTTTGGGCGCTGGAAAAAAGAGGTTTAACCCTGCCATCAGCGTTAAGGGCGTTTCGATTATGGCTTGTCGGAAATAAAAGACCAGCGGTTGTTTTAACAAGACGTCAATCAATGAAAGATACGGGCAGTATCTAAAAAGCTTGATAATTTCTTATTTATTTTCAATATTAGACACTAAATTTCAGCTTTGGGCTTGCAAGATTGTTGCAACTCATTTATTTTTTTAAATTGGAAAATTGATTTCTAAATAGGTTCACGTAAATAAAATGAAAAAAAATAGCTTAGCATTCTTAAAAAAGCACGGCTTTGTTCTTAGTTTTGCATTGGCAAGTGCCTTGTTTGTGTCTGCGCCAAGTTCTTCTTACGCGGGCTTTGAATGGCGACCGCCTCAAGACATCGTATCAAATGGCTCTCAAAATGATTCTGTGATGATTAACAGACAAGAGTCAAACGAGGCTGTTAAGAAGATTGATCCTGTGCAAGTCCAGCGCAGTCCTTTGCCACAATTAAGATCAACAAGTAATGCTTTTGGCGGGCAACAAAACTCTATGCCTATGTTTGAGCAACAAAGACAACCGCAACAGCCATCAACTTTGATGCCTGCGCCATCTGTTTCTCAAAAACCAACAATGCCAACAATTTCTGGTGGGCCTTCAAATTTTGATCGTCGCTTTCAGTCAAGTAATCCCAATGGTCCTGTTAATTTACATCAGGCAACTTCGGGTGCCCCGATCGTGGTTGATGGATCTGGTGAGCAGCCTTATCAGGCAAATGCGCATGATGATACTTTATATGAAGTTGTTGAAGGTTTTGGGCGCCAAATCCCATTATCAATTGCTTTAAGACAAATCGCTCCTGTGGAGTATGAATTCTTATTCGAAGATGGCGTTGATGCGGGTCAGTTGGTTAACTGGTCGGGTGGCGATTCTTGGCAAACAGTTTTGGGTACAACCCTATCAAGACAAAATCTTTCATTTTCTATCCGTGATAATGTCGTGACTGTTTTCGATGCAAACAGCAACTCTTTATCTGCAAAAGAAGGTGTTGGTTATGAGGGGCAGAGCTTGTCCCAAATGAGAGCACAAGTGGGTGAGCAAATCGGTATGAGATCACAATCGATGGGCGAGCCAGAGCCAACAGGAACAGAATATCAAAACAGAATTGCTGCGCAAGATGTAGCACCATTGGAAGCAAGAGAAGTTAAACCGCTTACCAAGGGCGAAGCTGTAAATGATGGGCGCTCATTTAGTTTTAATACAACACCAAACACGCCTTCTAATGCGGGCATGAATAGTAAAGTCCCTGCAACTGTTTCGACAAGCACCGAAGGATTGACGGGTGCAAATGACCCAGCATTAATGGGGGTTCAAACGAAAATTCAACCGGCTGAATTGCCAACTGTTGCTTTTCAAAAACCAAAAGAGCCTTCTAACCGTACTTGGTTTGGCGCAAAAGGGGCTTCTTTAAGAGATGTTTTAATGGACTGGTCAACAAAAGCGAATGTTGAGCTTTATTGGGATTCAGAGTTTGATTATCCGCTAAAGGCTACGGTCGTTGTATCGGGCACTTTTGAGGAGGCTGTTGAGCAAATTTTAGTTGGTTTTGACAAGGCTCAGCCTAGACCTCTTGGTCGTTTACATAAGAATAATTCCAGCGGCCCTCCAGTTTTGGTCGTTGAGGCAAATGATCTTATCCAATAATATTAAAAAACTACTGACGTTTTATTAAAAAATCTTGCATGTTTGAATTCTTCATGTAAGCATGTTTGTGTGGGAATCTATGATTCTCGCAGTGTTATTTATCTATAAAAATCTTATGATTTCATAATGAAACGGATTGCAGAAAATGGTTCTTGCTAATGAGAAAAAGAGAAACGCTTCTCTTTTAATAATTTTATCAATATTTGTGCTTTTTTTATCGGGCTGTGAAGGGCGACAAGAGGTTCAAGACAGTTATGAAATGAAGGTCTCTGAGGCTGAATCAATGATTGAAGAGTTGGAGCCAGGTCTAAATGTGCGCCCTGCATTGGTTGTTGATGAAAAACCATGGTTTGGCCATCAAGCGGTTAGAATGAGAAATGGCGATCCTATCCCATCTGCTTTTACGGGTAGTAACAGTATCGTAATTACCTTTGAAAAGCCCCTAACATTGCAAGAGTTGGGGCGTCAAATTCAAATTTCTACGGGTTTGCGCATGGTTACAACATCACGTGAATTAGGCACTACAGAAGAGGCGGAAACATTTTTGCCAGTTGATGGTGTTGAGGTTGCTGGTGGCCGTGTTTTATGGCAAGGCCCATTGGATAGGCTTTTAAATCAGGTCTCTGATAGGTTTGATGTTGAGTGGTCATATGTGAATAATGTGATTAAGATGACGTCATCTGTGACAAGAACATTTATGTTACATGCCCTTGCTGGCGAGATTACAACATCTGGTAATGTTGAAACGGGTAGTACATCTGAGGCTGGTAACCTACCGTCTCAAAGTGTTGATACATCGGTGACATTATCAATTTGGGAAGAGATTCAAAGTGCTGTTGAAAATATTCTAGGCAGTAATGGAGAAGCAACTTTTTCTGCTGCTACAGGGACAATCACGGTAACGGGCAATCCGTCTGCTGTTCGTGATGTTGAAGAATATTTAAGATACCAAAATAGAATGAGATTAAGACGTGTGGCTGTTAGTTTGCGTGTTCTTAATGTTCAAAAGTCAGATGTCAATAATTTCGGTCTGGATTTAGAGGGTGTGTTTGAGCGTGCCTTTGATAACCAGCCTTTATATTATAGCTCAACAGCAGCGGGCGGTTTGACAGCAGGTATTGTTAGAGAATTGCCGTCGACGCTTTTAAGACAAGAGCTTAATATTAAAGAAGATGGTCAAGAGCTTGATGATGGGATTCAAGATTCTGCGCAAGCCGCAATTAATGCGCTAGCGTCAACGAATAAGGTTTCAATTGTTCATACAGGAACGGTCATTACGTTATCAGATCAACCAGCACCGTTACAAATTGCCCGACAGAGAACATATATTGCACGTGTTTCAGCGGCTGCAACAAGTGATTCATCGTCTACATCATTGGAGCCAGGCACCGTTGAAGAAGGTTTAACAATGAATGTCTTGCCAAGGGTTGTTGAAAAAGACCGCGTTTTATTAAGGGTTGGTATCGGTATCACACAAGTGAGAGATATTGTTGACTTTACGGCCGGCGATTTGACGGTTCAGCTTCCCGATTTGGATACAACAGGCTTCTTACAAAATATCGTTTTATCAAGTGGCGAAACCCTAGTTTTAAGTGGATTTGAGCGCAACAACCTTAACCGAGATCAAGTTGGAACAGGGCGCGCTGAAAATCTTTTATTAGGCGGGCGTGATAATGTTGAGAAAAGCCGCTCTTTAACAGTTCTTTTATTAACAGCTGATATTTTACCAGAAGATCCATTCGGAGTTTTGCGCTAAGAAAAGTTTATTTTAATGATGACCGATTCAAATGATGACAGAGATGATGATTTAACGCTCTCAGCCAGCCAAGACTTGGATGATGATTTTGGCGAGCTTGATGATACCCCGCTTGGCAATGAGCAAATACAATCAGAAGACACGACCCTTGATGAGAGTGAGGGCGTCATGCTTTTTGAGGGTAAAAAATACGCTGTTGGCTTGTTTTGGTTGGTAACTGATGAGTTATCTGGTCCTTCTTTAGCAAAAAAGAGAGCGAAAATTTCTTCATCAGACTTTTATTGTATTCGCGATTCAGTTGTAACCCAACATGGTTTTGGTAAATTAAAACAAGGCCATAAAATGGGGATGCCCGTTGCGGGGGTTGAAACGGCCGACATGCTTGTTGGGGAATGGCATGCGATCTTTAAGGCTGATAATGGCTGGTGGTATTTGGCTGTTCATGGGGATGCGATAGCGCCCGATGGCGATCGCTTTTTTACCAGTGAAGAAGAGGCTTATAACTTCTTTATGGAGCAATGCTCTTCTTACAAGTGGCCAAGAATATATGCGCCCGCTGATTGGGATGTACCCAATGCTACAGCAGAACTTTTTCTTGATAGAATTTTGGGACAAGCCAGCGCTACGAATTTGAAACCAGTGACGTTAGATGCCTTATTTGCTGGCCGTCGTAATAAAATGATCGCGGGCGTTGGTCTTTTAATATTCTTAGGGATCGTTTTCTTACTTTCTTTATTGCCGAGTTTTATTGTTTCTAACATTAAAGAGCCACCACCGATTTTAAATGTAAGAAATTTAAATATTGGGGAAGTACGTGTTCCGCCAAAGGCTAAAAAAATTGAGCAGGTTGTAGAGGGAATTAATGTTATTAAAATCCCACAACCGAGTACTGTTATTGCTTCTTGTGGTGAAACAATTTCTAGAATTATTAGGCCGTTACCAGGCTGGGCTATAGCTGATGTTGATTGTAATGGATCAAAAGCAACGGTTAAATGGTCAAAAGAAGGTGGGTCTTTATCTTTACTCCTTGCCAATACGGGCGTTTTCCCGCAAGGATCAATCGCACGTTTTGAGAGCGGTAAATTTGTGGTCTCTGTTGCGGTTCCAGATACGCGTGTTTTTGAAAGAGAGACAAAGCCACTTCCAAATCGTACTGCTCAATTGATCTTAAATGATCGTTTGGCCAATGCGGGCGACTTGAAATTGAAATATATTCAACCTCCTAAGCCAGAGGTAAAAACGACTTTGGGCATTAAACAAGAAGAAGAACAAAAAGCACCCCCTCCATTTTTAAGGGTAGATTTCAGCACCACAACGGCTCCACAGACTATAGCGTCTTACTTTGATGTCTCTGGTCTTGAAATGCAGATAATTAGCTGGGATTTTAGTAATGGTATTTGGTCTTATGTTGCCAAGATGCACCTTGAGGAAGAAGAAGTGGCAAATCCACAAAATTAGATTATAATATTAAATGATAAAGTATTTTTAAGTCGGTAGATATGAGAAACAGTTTTAGAAAATTGATAGTTGGGTGGGGCTTTTTAGTTCTTTTATGTGTGTCATCAGCGTCATTTGCGCAAAGCTTTGATGAGATCCCAGACCCATGCCCAATGCCCGATCAACTGGCTAAAGAAAGCCCGCCTGATATGGCAACCGTTCAATCAGATATTGATATCTTAAAACTTTGTGTTGAGCGTGCAAACTTACTTAAACAGCTAAATGAATTGGTCGTGAATACACGCGGTAAACCAGAAAGTGGAAACTTAGCTGTTACTGGTTCCGGGTCAAGGGATGCGGCATCTAATTTTAAAGAAGATAATCTAGCGCCTGTTGAAGCTGACTTATTTAACTTACCAGAAGATGCCGATGATGGTATGGATGATTTAAAGAATGTTGAGATCGCAGATGATACAGAATCTGACAGTGACAAAGATGCGACTAAAGAAAAGCAAAAAGAAGAAAAAAGTAAGCCTATGCTTAGAAATATCTTCGGAAACGTGAATTCAGGTATTATCGCTGAGATTGAGGATACAGATGGCACTCTTGTCAGAGCAAGACAAGGAGATATATTAATAGATGGAATTATTGTCTCAGAAATATCAATGCAAGGCGTTCGGGTTCAAGACCAAGACGGCAAAAGTTACCTTTTAGAATGGAAATAATAATTAGTTAAATGGGATTATTATCAGGAAATAAGAAAAAGCAAGAATGGAATCCAGAGATTCCATTAACCGTTGATGGGGGGCCGTTTGATCGTGGTGAGACTTTGCGATCGATTGCTGCTTATTATATTGATGGACGCTTGATTGTTTCAAAATCTCACTTAACAAACCCTCAAATCTTAAGTTTGGTCGCTGAGATTAAATTAACAGATTTCCCAGATGCCATTATCGAGCCAGTTGATATCTCTCAAGTTCAGGCTTGTTATGATAATACAGGGCTTTTTGGTGAGACAGCCTCAGGTCAAGATGATGCCCGTATGCGTCGTGATGTATTAGAGCTTGTTGCCAAAGTTTCTAAAAGACGTGCCTCGGATATTCACATTTTGGTTCAAGAACAAAATACAATTGTACGTGCGCGTATTGATGGTTCTATGCAACACATCGTTGAGTGGCCGGCTGATTATGGTCACAATTTTTGTGCGGCAGCCTTTACAATGGCGGATGCAGCGGATGTTAACTATCAACCTTATGAATATCAGGGTGCCCGTGTTTCTAGCCGTAAAGATTTACAGCTCCCAGAAGGGGTTATTTCACTTCGTTTGCAATTTAACCCGACCACATTTAATGGTCGCGCCCTTATTATTCGTCTTCTTTATACAAGTGATGATGAGAAGGCAGGGGATATTGCAGGCCTAGGCTTTACCCCAGATCAGCTAGAAGACTTTACATACATGCGTGCAAAACCGTTTGGGATTAATATCGTTGCGGGGCCAACGGGTCACGGTAAATCAACAACGCTTCAGAGAAACATTGTCTCAATTCTACAAGAGCACCATTATAATATTGCGATTTACACGGTTGAGGATCCGCCGGAATATCCTATTCCTGGTGCGGTTCAGATGCCGGTTGTAAACGCGGCTTCTGCCGAAGCCCGCGCGGCGGCTTTCAGTAAGGCGATTGCAGCAGCGCTTCGTTCTAACCCAGATAGAATTATGATTGGTGAGGTGCGTGACCCCGCCTCAGCTCAGCTTGCGTTCGAGGCTGCGATGACAGGTCACCAAGTTTGGACAACACTTCACAGTAATGATGCGATTACAATTCCGTTTCGTCTGCGTGACTTGGATGTAGAGCATTATAAACTTGCCGATCCAACGCTTTTAACAGGTTTGGTATCTCAGCGTTTGGTTAAAAAACTTTGTCCAAATTGTATGAGAATGCCAGAACCAGATGATATTCCTTATGATTTACAAGCCCGTATGGAAGCGTTTAACATCGCTTTTGAATCTTTGAGGATCCACAACGAGCATGGCTGTGAAGTTTGTGGCCCTGGGAATGGGTATGGTGGTCGTACGGTTTGTGCGGAGGTTATTGTTCCCGATGCAGGCTTTATGGAGCTTGTAAAAGAAGATAAGAAATGGGATGCCGAGCGCTATTGGTTAACCCACTTAAATGGACGAAATATGATGGAAAACATTGCCGAGATGGTCGGGCGCGGTGAAGTTGATCCAAGAGATTCTGAACGTATTATGGGGCCACTCTCGGTTCCAGAGCGCGGTTAGGCTTTAATTTTTTTTTAACATTCCTCTTTTTATAATTCTATAAGAAGATAATTTTTAATTTTAGGTATATATAAAGATGGCTTCGGGCGGTTTTTTCGATTTTGCAGCAAAGTTTGAATTTAATGCGGATATTCGCATTAAGTTTTACAACAAGCTTGCCCAATTGATGAATAACGGGGTTTCTCTTAACGTGGCCTTGCATCAGATTGCGACCACGAACAAGAAGTCAGGCTCGGTTTTACCTGATCTTTATCTAAAGTGGAAAAAACAGGTTACAAATGGTATGAATATTGGTCTTTGCATGGGGCCATATGTTCCAACATCAGAAGCGATGTTAATTGAGACAGGTGCAAACTCAGGTCAGTTGGCAAAGTCATTTATTGATGCCGCTGATGCAGTAGAGCAACAAGGGCGTGTTAAAAAAGCGATTGTTTCCAATGGTTCATATCCGGTTCTGTTGATGTGTGTCTTACTGGCCGCGATGTTTTTAACCTCTTATGAAGTGATCCCAACATTTGAAAGTGTTTTGCCCGTTGAAGAATGGCAAGGGGCTTCATATGCAGTTGCAAAAGCAGCCTTCTTCTTTCGTGATTGGTCTGTTGTAATTTTGGGTAGTATAGCCATTTTATTCACAATTATTGGTTTCTCTTTGCCAAGGTGGACGGGGAAATTACGCGTTAAATTTGATAATTTTTTTCCATGGAATATCTATCGCATGTGGCAGGGATCAGCCTTTTTATTATCAGTTGCCTCCCTCATGTCGGCAGGGGTAAAACTCGATGAAGTCTCTTTAAACAGGATTGCCCGAAAAGCTGACCCGTATCTGGCGCAAAGAATTAGGGCCGTGCGAAAATATATTATTTCTGGGATTAACTTTGGTGAGGCTCTTCATAAAACGGGCTATAATTTCCCTGATGATGAGTTGATTGCGGATTTAAGAATTTACGCAACCTTAAAAGGGTTTGAGAATAACCTTGTTAATGTGACGCGTGATTGGGTTTCTGATATTGAAGAAAAAGTAACATCTTCAATGAAAATTTTAAATTTCGTAACACTCGTATTAATTGCAGTCGTCATTGGTATGTTAATTACGGCTCTCTTTGGCGTTGTTCAACAAATTCAGTCATCCGCGAACACTTAAAAACCAGTCAATATTTTGTCATAATTTTGACATATTTAGTAAAAACTTAACCAATTCATGCCATAATTAAAGGATAATGTGATTAAATTAGCGAGTTTTCATTAGGTCTTCGTCACATTTGATGTTACAATTTTATGAATCTTTTAAGGAGGGATTTTAATATGACATTCAAACTAAACAAACAAAACTTTCAAACGCTGAAAGAAAAAGAAGATGGCTTTACACTTCTAGAACTACTTCTAGTTGTAGGTGTAGGTGCTATTCTTTTACTTGCAGGTATCGGTACATATTCATTGGTTACTGAAGGTAACAACGTGAATGAAGCTAACCGTATGGTAGCACAGATTAAAAATAAAGTTCAAAACCTATACCAAGGTCAGACAACTTATGGTGCTGCTAACGCAGATTTAACAGCTGCTCTAGTAAATGCGGGTGTGTTTCCAAACACAATGTTGAACCAGGCCGGTGACCCAGTTCATCCATGGAACGATGATGTTGTTGTTAGAGCGCAAGTTGATGAATTTGAAATTGAATTTGTTGACTTACCTCAAGAAGCATGCATTCAGTTAGCGCGTTTAGATTTTGCTGATGATCCAGATTACGTAAGTGTAACAGTTGCTGGTACAGCTTATGCTGGTGTAACTCCATCAATCGCTGATGCCAACGATGATTGTGCTGGTGATGATGAAATCACATGGAGATTCTTCTAAGATCGAAATAAAGATTTAATGTTTAGAGCCCCTTTTGGGGCTCTTTTCATGAGAAAAAAATATCAGTATGGTGGAGTTTTCGGTGTATAAAACTATAAAAAAAATTAAAGAAGATGAGTCTGGTTTTACATTATTAGAATTGCTTTTAGTTGTCGGAGTAGGGGCAATTTTATTACTTGGTGGTATAGGGACATATAATCTTGTCTCCGAAGGGAATAAAGTAAATTCGGTTAATCGCATCATTGCCCAAGTTAAAAATAAGGTTCATATTTTATATAATAGCCAACCCAATTATGGGGGCAATAATGAGGATATAACAGAAGCCCTAGCCAATGCGGGCGCTTTTCCAAATAGTATGGTGGATGGTGCGGGCGATGTGTCTAACCCTTGGGGGGGGAACATTAGGATTATTTCCCGTGTACAAAGATTTGATATTCGTTTTCTAAATTTACCAGAAGCGGCTTGTATTCAACTCGCTCGATTAGATCTATCTGGAGACCCAGACTTTTTTGCGACATTTATTAATGCAAACAACATGGGACAGGGTATTATCCCAACAATTGTGGATGCGGATGCGCAGTGTAATGATAATAATAACAACCGAATTTTTTGGAGATTTGAATAATATCCATATTAATTTTCAAAAAAGCCTCTTTTTTTAGGGGCTTTTTTCTTATAAATCAAAGAAATATTAACGAAAATATAAGTCTTTAGAGGTATACTATAGAGTAGATTATTGTTGGTTGTTTTAAAGTAATTTTAAGATGGCCAAGCAAAAATTCGTGGGGACAATGGTTAGTATGGCAATTTTTAATATTAAAAACAGGTTTAAAAACAAAGTCAGAAACATGCTTTTTAAAGAAGATGGTTTCTCGCTTTTGCTAGTTTTGCTTGCTACTGGTGTAATTGCGGGTGTTTTCTCAAGTATTCTATTTTATAAAACTGATGTTGCGATCCAAAAACAAGCCCACGCGGCAGGCTGGCACGCATTTGAAGTGGCAAAAGCGACACGTGTTTTCGTCAGAAACGCAAATTTAGATCCTTTTGTTTTAACAAATGGGATTACATGTTGTACGGATGCGAATGTTCAAGCCCAAGGTGGTTTTATAAATATTCCATTCCAAGATTTAATTAATGCGGGTCATTTACCAGCAAACTTTGCTAATATCACACCTCTTGGGCAACAGCTTTCTGCCTTTGCGGGCTCATATCCTTTAGTTACTAACCCACAAACACTAGGCTTTCCAATTGCGGGCTATGTTTTATCATCAACAGCAGGGGGTAGTGCGAGAGCAGGCCAAGTTGCGGATGTGCAAACAGCCTCATCCATGATGCTAGGGGCAAGAGAAGCGGGTTTATCAAGTTCAGCGCCTTTAATCATCGGCGGTGTTAACCAAAGTGAAGATTGCAACCCTGGAGACCCGGCTTTGATTATTTGGGATACAGGCTGTATTGGACAAAATGAATTTAATGCAGTGGCTGGATTTGGTTTAAATGAAGGCGATCTTTTAGTGCCAACATGGCGTTCAATTGATCACGATTTGCGTGCTTTAATGCGTTATGAACAACCCGAAAATGTTGGTGCCAATACAATGTTAACCGACCTTCATATGGGGGATGCAACAGATTTTGCAGCCAATCCAGATGCGGTTGGCGCGGATAATCGTGTAAATATTAATAATTTAAACGGCCTTGATATCAGCTCGCTGGTTCTTGCCGATCAGGCTGCGATTGCCGATTTAGCAGGCAGTGAAGATGAAAAAGTAAGACAATTTGGTGTTGGTAATTTAGCCTTTACCGAACTTGTGATTTCGGTCGCGGGAAATGTTAATGCGGCACAGAACTTTAGTGCTGGAGATGTAGGCGCTGTTGGCGGTGGCTCAGCTGTTGTTGACGGAGATTTAAGGGCAACCAGTGGCTTGACTGCAACGGACTTAATGGTTGCAAATGCGATTGAGATGAATGGTAATGCAATTGGATTTAATGCAAATTCTATAACCATCAACAATGCGACAACCCAGATTGCACGATCAACCTTTTCAAATACAGGACAAATTACACAGCTTAATATTGGTGGTGTTGCTTTAGCAACAAATCCACAAGTTATTGCAGACTCAATCACAAACCTAGAGTCATTGGATGTCCAAGGTATAGTAACAGCCTTTAATAACATCGCTATGAGTGGTGGTACTGTAAATGTGACAGGCGGAAATAATTATATGGTTGGTGCGGTTCCATTTGATGTAAGAGCAGGGTCAATCGAAAATATAGGAAATATTGTGACAAGTGCGGCAACAGACGTACAATTTGAATCAGGCGCAGGTATCAACCGATTGGACACAAGACGCGTTTATGTGAACCAGTGTAGTGGTGATTGTGTGGATGAAACCACAAATAACCCAATTGATGTAACGCCGTAATTTAAACAAAAGAAACAAACAGATAAAACATAGAGACAATGGCAATAATTGAAAAAATAAAATCTTGGTTAGAAAAGATTACCATCATCAAAAAAGATGATGGCTTTACCCTTTTGGAAGTCTTGCTTTCAATTGGTGCTTTTTCAGCGATTGCGGTTGGTTTTGTGCAAATGACAGAAGATTATTTAATTGAGAAAAAGGCGTTATCTGCCGCAGACCACATGAAAAGAATTCATGATGCTGCCTATGAATTTACGGTGCAAAATTTTGACGCTATGCACACCGCGCTTGGCGCTGTTGGGAACGTTGCTGTCTTGGATTTTGATGCGGATAATGATTCCGTTGATGAGCTTGTCGCAGCTGGTTTTTTACCGCCAACCTTTACATCAGTGAATAGTTATGGGCGAAATGTCATTGTATTGCTTCGAAATGCAGGCAATGAGAATTTACTTGCGCTTCCAGCTTTGCATGACCGCTTAGAAATTATTTTACTGACAATTGGAGATCCTATTTCGGATCAGCAAGCCGTTCGTGTTGCCCAAAATTTAGGCGGTTACGCAGGGGTTTGGAGTGGCATTGATAGAGATGTAACGGTACCTGGCGATACAACAGATGATATTGTTGGTGTCTATGGCGTATGGGATTTGCCAGTAGGCGGAATACAGGCCTTGCTGGGTGGAAATATCACGGCGCCAAATAATACACAAGCCCATATCGCAACTTACCGTCATATTAATCAATCAGATGAAGCTGGCGATTATTTATATCGTGATACTGTTGCAGGTTTACCAGAAGCAAACAGAATGCGCGTTGATATTGATATGAATAATTTCAATGTTGATGGTGTTGATAATTTAAATATCAATGGCGATTTAACCGTAAGAAACGTTGCCTCATTTCAAGGGGTTATGGGCGTTCGCGGAAATACAAATATCAATGGCGTTCTCTCGACAGATGGCGGTGTAACAGGGACAACCTTTAACCCAGAAGGCGGTGCTGTATTTGCTACTGATATTGGAAATGATTTAAATGCAGGGACTGTTTCGATGGCGGGAGCAACAGGGCAAACAACAATTAATACACAAAATCTACAAACAAATACACTTGAAACAGGGCAGTTAACAACACAAACGGTAAGTGTTCAACAAGCTGTTTCAACGCCGACAACTAACATTTTAGCAACCAATATTGATGTCTCTAATATAGTTGCATCAAGTGGTGGACTTGGTGGGAATAGAGGGCGTGTTGAGGCCTATATCATTGATGGTGCAAACTCGGCCAATCTTAATACTAATGGTGCTAATGGTGTGCATACACAAGGTATTGACAGCCCTGGCGGTAATTTAACAAGTGGCCAAGGCCAACTTAGGATTGATGGCCCGTTGGATGTAAACAGATTACACTTTACTGGTGGTGCGAATGAATTCCACTGTGACAAGGGGTGTTAAGATATGAGATTTAGTTTTTTAAAAGAGTTTGTTACGGCAAGAGAAGAGGGTTTTACCCTTTTAGAATTGCTTTTAGTCGTTGGGGTCTTGGCCTCTGTTTCGATCGGTATTGCCGAGCTAACAGATAATTACTCTCAACAATTAAGAGTCGAAAAAGTTGCCAAACACATCAAGGTTGTTCACTCTGCCGCAGAGGCTTATATTGATGACAATTTTGCTGCTATTGAGGCCGATGCCCTTGCAAACGCGAATACAATCACAATTCCGATTGATGATGACGGGCTTGGTCTTCCTTATTTCTTAAAAGAAGGCGGAACATATTTACCAGCAAATTATCCTGCCCAGAATATTTATAGTCAAACTTTGGAAGTTTTGGTTTTAAGACGCTCTGCAACCTTATTAGAATTCATGGTCGTATCAACCGCACGCACAATGCCAATTGATGAAATGGCTCTTGTTGCAAATGCAGGGGGGCATGATGTTGGGCTTGTTGTAGGGTCAACAGTTGGAGATTATAACCAAAATGATTTTAGCGGCAGTAATGCCGCATGGACAATTCCAGTTGCAAACTATGGCGCAAACCCATGGGCGGGCGCAAACCCGATTCCTGCTGGTGAAGCGCATTTAGCGGCGTTTGGTCAGGTTAATTTTAACAATGCAGTTGATAATTTCTTATATCGCGTTGATATTGCTGGCACACCAGATGCTAATAGAATGGTCACAGACTTGGATATGGGGAACAATACCCTTGTTAATACCTCTGAAGTTTTAGCTGACTTTGCTGATGTACAAGGAAATTTAAATGCTTTAGCGGCCAATGTTGATGTTGGGCAAGGCTTTATCGCCGAGGGTGATGTTGTTGCAGATAGCGTTGAGGTTACAGGAACTCTTAATTTAACCGATATGGTGACAAATGGCGATGTGAACGTAAATAACCAAGCCACCGCAAATAATTTAGATGGTAACGGGGTTGATGATTCTGGTGCTAACTTTGCTGTTATTAATGCAGCTACGGCTGGAAATATCAACACGGTTGATGTCAGTCAATTTGTTGCCCAGACAATGAATTTCACAGGGCCAGGCTCAAATATGCTTCTAAATGACAATAGTGAAGTAAATGCCAATAATATTACTGGTGTTGGTAACATCCAAGCAGAGGCTATGGGTGCCAGTATTTTAAGGAATATGAACCAAATGAATGTTAATGGAACTTACCTACTTGCTATTCAAGGGGTTAGTTTAAACCGTGTGACAAATACAGCTGGTCCAGGCGCTGTTCGTGATGTTATTGGTAACGTTGTAATGGATTACGACGAAGATACTAATGAGGGCATCAATCTTGACATTAACATTAATAACCGTACAGGCGGGTGTAATACCGCAACCAACGGTAATTGTTAAAAAAATTAAATCGCCTTTATCAGATTTATCTTTCAACTATTGTCTTTACCTTCGATTCCCTCTAGACTAGTTTAATAGTTTAGACTTTCTACTCTAGGAATGACTCTTTTCATGATTTTGACAAAACAAAAATTTTTAGCGTTCATGTTTGTTGTTATGCTCTTTTTCTCTGGGCAGGCTCAAGCACAAGAATTTAGCGGTGATGTTTTACCACCTGCTAATCTTGATTTGTCTCAGAATGAATCGCCACAATTGGCATTCCCTAAAATGGTTTTTGGAAAAA
>PBIV01000058.1 GCA_002720935.1 Rickettsiales bacterium
AAAAGCAATTCTTTTATTATCTATCTAGTACTTAATTATTAAGTATTACTATTATTAAGTATTACTATTATTATCTTCTCTATCCTATACGGTACAATTTGGGTTTAGTTTGGGCTTGAAAGCCCAGTATTGCTTAAAAACTTTATGGTCATTTAAGCTATTTTAAAATCGCATTCGTGAACTCTCTGGCTACATCCTTTTCACAACCTCTGCCTTCCATAGTTATAACCTCTGATCCTGTCTTGTTGTCGATTAACGAGATGTCATAACGTATAGCAGGATCAAGATTAAAGCATTGGTCGAATTGGCGAGTTGTAAGTGCCAGTTGGTAACGTGTCTTAAAAGTACCAAACTTTTCTATTCGATTGTTCTTGCTTTCTATTACGTCTGGTCCTGTGTAAACGACAAGCTCCCAACCGTTATCACTAAGCATCTTCTTGATTTCACCTTTAAGACCAGAGCCACCAGCAGGAACTGTTATTGTCTTATCGGTTGTATCCAGTGCTGTGTACTGCTGTATGTTCGTAGTCGTGCAGGCTGTGATTAAAAGAGTGGCTAGTACGATCGAAAGTTTGCTGTTCCTGCGTCTGTCTTCATGGTCTCGTTTACGTTGCTCTGCTTCTTGCTTTTCCACATGACGATTATGTAGGTAGAGTACTAATGCGACTATTATTGACATTGTACTATGTGCTTGTGCCTCCATCTCTGCAAAGGCTCCAGTCCATGTTATAATGCACCATAGTGTAAAGTAAAATTGTCCTCGTGACATGTTAATCATTGCTAATACTCCTGTATTTTAATTTTAGTATCACCAAAGATCGTTCTTGGTGACTGGGTGTTAGTAACCACTCATAGGAGATGGCGCGACGCTTTTAGCTTACGCCTGTACATAGCAATCGCCACCCAGTCATATAAGACTGAGGACGACACATTTATGGCAGTGTCTAGAATACCACCTATGAAAGGGTTACTAAGCCCTTAAGCTTAATGTATTTAAGCTTCATAAGCACAATACTTATAAGTAGCTAGTCTGTCAATAAACGTAAAGATTGTTTTATTGATAAGAATGCAATCTGTAGCTATAGTTAATAATACATAAAAACATTTCGGAGGATAAGAATTTGGGCGATTCTGTATATAGAGTTGGTAGATTAGAAGATGGGCAAATAATTGAATTGTTTAATCTTGTGGGGGATAGGTTTGGTGTTGATGGTGGTCATATTGAGTTGGGTGCTATTATAATAGATTTAAAAGAACTTCCTAAATATAATCAGGAAATATCTGGCTCGAGCTTTAGTATTAATGAAGCTGTATTGGTTACTTCTAATAAGGGTCTTACCATTAAAGTTATGAGAGGTGTTTCAATTAATACTGCTGCACAACACCCTAGGGAGGCTTCCCCGTATTTTGATGAGGTTTGGGTAAAATATAGTAATAAAAACTCTGTTGAGGAGGTTTTGTCCTTAGACAAAATATTGTCAGATTACACCAAGGTAATGGTTCCTAATAAAAACAAAGGAAAAGATTCTACTGTATTGGATTTACTGCAGTCTGAAATGCAGTCTTTATCTGCTATGTATAGAAAGTTGAACGAAGGGATAGAAAGTCGTAGGAGGAAGCTAGATGAACAATATGATGAGCGGGTTACACAGTTAAAAGTTCAACATAATGAAGCTTTAATTAAGGTTAATGAAGAACACAAAGAAAACCTTATTGAACTTAAAAAGCGCGTTGAGGCCTTGGACGAAAGAGAAAAAGCACTTGATGATAGGGATCATATGCATGTTCGAAGGAGGCTAAGGGAAGACATTAACTCTGATATTAAGGAGAGATTGTCTAGCACGATTGTTTCTCGACACTCATCTTTAAAAAGGTGGTTAATATTCATTATAGCAATTCTATTGTCATTAGGTCTAGGTGCACTTTCATACATTTTAACTCAGGATTTTGGGGTTCTTCTTATTAATAGGGCGGAGTTGAAGGCTGATATGATAGGCATCCAGTTTACCGAATGGTTTTTAATGATAAAGCTATTTTTAACGTCTTTCGGAGCAGTGGGAGCCCTTTATTACGCGATCAGCTGGTTAAGAAGGATGTATAATGATGATGTAAGAGTTGAGCGCGAATTGGAGAGGTATGCTTATGATATTAATAGAGCAAGTTGGGCTATTGAGACGATAATGGAAATGCAAAATAATAAAAATACAATCCCTCCTCAGACGTGGATTGAAGCAATTTGTTCTAATCTCTTTAACTATGATAACAGCCCAGATAAAAAAGAAAAAAGTAATGATGTATTGGAAATGCTTTTGCGTTCTTCTGCTAAAGTTGAGCTTGGACCCGATGGAAGTAGGTTTGAGCTTGGTAATAAGGGGGCCAACAAGCTGGCTAAAGAATTGGATAATTTGAATTAAGGAAATGGTTAAGGGAGTGAACGATGGCTGTAGACACTATGAATATTAATAAGTTGGTACGATGGTTTTACTTTTCTGATAAAACATTGAGAGCAGAGCTTTTAAAAGACATCAGGCAAGATAGACTAAAAGAGAGCGGTGAGAAGTCATCAGGAGGTGATTTTTATACGCCGTTTTGGGCGGATACTCGAAAGCATATTTTGGGAGAGGCGGACCTAGTAGAGTTAACAGCTGAACGCATTAAAAAGAACGCTAGACGCAAGGATATATATACCAAACTTCAGCAGGGTGTTATAGAGATTTGGCATAGAGGTCACAACCTTGATGTTAGGTTGTTGGACCGTTCTATTAAAGGTAAATGTAAATTTGATAATATAGGCTTAACCGTTAAAGCTAATAATATATTGGCCTTATTATTAGAGGGTGAAGAGCGTATAGTTTATCCTTATTGGTTTCCTGAGCCAAAACTTTCTGATGAAGGTGCTAGGATTTGTTTGTATCTTTTGTCAAAAACGCTAAAAGATCATGACATTAATAATATCCGTGTATTTGATGTGATAAGAGCAGAGTATTATTCATTGGGGTTAGTGCCCTTGCAGGGGGATGAGATTGATCTGATCGAAGCCAACTACAAGAGAATTATATCAATGAGGGATAAAATCTTATTAGAGAAAATGATGTCTTAATACTCCAACCTATCCACCGCTTCTTTTAGGGTTGGTAGGTGATCAAGGCTGACATGGTTGTATATACCGAAGGTTACTGTGTCTTGATCGTGGCCAACAATCAATTTAATGTATTGAGCTTCCACACCCTTAGCGTTTAGGTTTGTAATAAAGCTATGTCGGAGGCTGTGTAACGTCTTCCTTGTCTTCTCTTTGATCTTTAGTTTAACGAGGAATTGTTCGTTAAACCAACGCCCGAGTTTTCGACCCCAGCCTTGACCCTCTGCATAGGTAAGCTTATACAGAAGCCTCAAACTATAAGGGCCAGTTTGTCTCATGCCTTTAACCTTCTCGATATAGTCAAGGAAACCATTTTCTAACAGTTGCTTGTGAAGCGGTACAATTCTTTTGGAGGCTTCGGTCTTTAGCTGTTTGGCTTCGTCTTCGTCATTAATTTCAATATACCAGATACCGCTTTCTTGATCGTATTTGATATCATTCGGTGTAAGAGAGGCAATCTCATTACGTCTTGCACCAGTATAGATTAAAAGCATTGCACCCCAGTATTTCATGTCATCGTTGGCGAGGCCTTCTTTACCCTTACTGAGTTCGGAAAGCATAAGCTTCATATCTTCTTTACTAAAGGCATCTCTTTTATTCTTCTTGCTGTCTTTTAGTTGTATGTTCTCAAATGGGTTGGAGTTGATGAAACCATTATCCACCGCCCATTGGAATAGTGATCGGTAGGTTTGAAGATACTTGTTTATTGTTCTGTTCGTTAGTTTATCAAGTCCCTTGACCTTAATCTGTTCCAGCAAGGGTAGGTCTCTCGTTTCTTTTCTCTTACCACGGTGTTTAGGTGTCTCGCTCAATATCTCTTTAACGTATAGGGCTTTGTCTTTGATTGATAGGATATTAAAGTCGTCACCGAGTAGTTCTTTTAGGTAGTTTAAGTTTATTCTGGCTTCTGTTTCTGTTCTTTGGGCCCATTCGCCTGATCTACTCATTTCTTTTAAGTACTTGTCTATTATCAAGCTTAACCTATGCTCATGCTTAGCAAAGCCTGTTACATTGGTGTCTTTATTATGGGTTTGGTTGTGAAGGCTATAGTCTCTTGTATTGTTACTATAGGCGAGTAGGTCTTTAAGGTAGTTGCGAAATGCGTATTTATACTCTTCTTTTAGCATACGGTATTCATCACTATCTTCTGTTAGCTTGATGTTATGGCGTTCTTGAATTTTATTCAAGGCTGGTTTGATACTAAGCTCTTCTGGTATCTCATCATCGTTGTTGAATAGGTTTGAGTGGATTTCATCATATTCATGCTCTATAGCATAATTAACGTTGTCTAGCTCCTTAAGTAAGTTGGAGGCGTTGATTTTAGATAGAGGGCCGTCTTGGTCAATTCTCGATTTCGCTTTATCTAATACTTCTCTAAAGTAGTTCTTTAATAAAGAGACAATCTCAGCATGTGATAACGATTGTAGGTTGTTTTGTTGTGTCATGATGTAAGCATGATATTCCAATACTCGAGCTAAACGCAAGGCTTCTTTAGGCTCTCTGGTCTGTAGTGATAGCTTTATGTGGTTTGAATAACCTTGCTTCTTGTGTTCTAAAGGCAATGGATATCTGAAGTAGTAAACATTGTGTCTAGAGAGGCTGAGGTAGGTCGGATTATGCATGTGTAATGTCCCACTATTGCGACTCACCACAAATTTGTAAGACTAACACCCTTGAATTATAATGATTTTTAAGGATGTTGGTAGCGGAGGAGGGACTTGAACCCCCGACACATGGATTATGATTCCACTGCTCTAACCAGCTGAGCTACTCCGCCATATTCAGACTAGAGTTTAATATAGAAAATCAAAGCATCTGTCAAGTCTTTGCTATGACAAAAATTGATTAAACTTTAGGTCTATAGAAAATTCCAATAAGTTTGAAGTAAAAAGGATTTGCACGATCTTTACGCGGCATAAGGTTTTTCTTTCTGCCTTCCTTTGGGCGCGAAATAAAACGGCCATTTTTAAAGAACTCATCACAAAGCTTAACAGTGTCACGATCAACTTCTAATTCAGTATGGCTTGTGCCTGTTAAAGTCACATGATCTTTTAGACCTTTTACCTTTGTGCTAGGCAGACTTACAACACCGTCATGAGGGTAAGGAATAGGGGATGCAAGCGGGTGCAATGGGCTTTCACGGTGATCACGGTCATTTTCATCTACAACGCCAGCGATCATACCCCAATCCAGTTTTTCATCTAATTCATTTGGTTGGAAAGTTTTTTCAACACCTTTTTTACCAACACGCATTTGTGCAACTGATGGACCGTTTGTAAGGCGTGTTAAAAAGCCAATAATATTCTTTGATAAGAAATGGTTTGATAATTCACTACCGTGGTGCGGTGTGCCTAAAAAGACCGTTTTACCCATATTCTGAGGGGTGTGTTTGGCTAATAATTTGCGCGCAACCAAGCCACCACGCGAGGCACAAACAAAATGCACCTTACCTTTATGTTTCTCAATCCCATATAAATCCATTTTTTGTTGGATAAAGTCAGCAGATTCTTCAATAGACTGTTTTAAATTTGGATGATCCATCACGTAGCAACAATATCCATGCTGATCGGTTAGGGCTTGTGCTAAAAGTTTTAAAGATTCAGAATCGCGTCCCAGACCAGGGATTAAAACAACAATGTCATTGTCATCTTTGATTGATCCTGTGTAAATATCATTTTTCGTAAGTTGCTTTTTTGAATAGGTCTTTTCTTTATTGAAAAGCTTTGATAAACGTTTCATCTGATCCCTGTTGCTTAATATTATTTTTATGTTCTTATATTTTTAGTAAAAATATATTAGCAAGCAGAACGGGAGTTTCAAGAAAAATTTGTTTTATGGTTAAGCCGCAGCATGAATGGCTTTCGTATCTTCGAGATAATCAGCAGAAGAAATCCATCCACCGCCAAGGACGCGGTTGTCTAAATAAGCAACACAAGCTTGCCCCGCGGCCACCCCAAATTGAGGATCATTGACAATCACATAGCTTTGAGTGTCATCAGCAAAGAATTTTGCATCTACAGGTTTACTAACAGAGCGGATTTTGACTTTGCACGGTAAACCGTTGCTTGGTGTTTTGCCGCCTAGCCAATTTGTTTCTTTTAAGTATATACGATTTTTAGCCAAAGATTCTTTAGGGCCAACAATAACAGTATTGTTATCTGCATCAACAGCGACCACGTAAAGCGGAGAAGTGTCTTCGCCCTTACCATTATAGCCACCACCGATTTTTAAACCACGTCGCTGTCCAATTGTGTAATGAATAATACCATCATGCGTACCAAGCTTGCGCCCATCCATATGGATAATGTCGCCAGATTTAACTTTGCCAGGTCTTAGTTTTTCAACAACTTTTGCGTATGAGCCATTCGGCACAAAACAAATATCTTGGCTATCTGGTTTATCCGCGATTGAAAGCCCGTATTTTTCAGCCAACTCTCTTGTTTCTTCTTTAGTATTACCGCCAAGAGGAAAACGAAGGTAATCAAGTTGCTCTTGTGTCGTGGCAAATAAGAAATAGCTTTGATCTTTTGTGTCATCAATGGCGCGGTGTAATTCGGCCTGACCCGTTTTTTCATTCACGACGCGCTGAATATAATGTCCTGTTGCAAGGGCGTCGCCACCAAGCTTGCGGGCTGTATCAAGAAGGTCTTTAAACTTTACTGTCTGATTACAACGTACGCATGGGATAGGGGTCTCGCCACGTAAATAGCTATCGGCGAAATCCTGCATCACACCATCATTAAATTTGCTTTCATAGTTCAAAACATAATGCGGGATATTAATCATCTCTGCGACGCGTTTTGCATCATAGATGTCTTGTCCTGCACAACATGCGCCTTTTTTCTGAATGGCTTCACCATGATCGTAAAGCTGTAATGTGATACCAACAACATCATAGCCCTGATCCTTTAAAAGCGCGGCTGTAACAGACGAGTCAACACCACCCGACATCGCAACAATAATGCGGGTTTCACTATTTGGCTTTGCAAAGCCCATGCTGTTTAAATTTTCTAGTGTCATATCGAGGGGATAATAGCGCTTTTGTGCTAAAAAATCAATGTTTTTACGTAATGTTATTGAGGGTTACACGACTTTAGGTAAATATACCTTAATGCCATCAAGTTCATCACACATAATAATCTGACAACCAAGACGTGACGTCGGGCGCAAGTTAAACGCTAAATCGAGCATGTCTTCTTCATCTTCGCTGGTGTCATGAAGCTTATCAGCCCAGTCTTCGTCCACAATAACGTGACATGTTGCACAAGCCAGTGAGCCACCGCAAGCGCCTTCGATATCAATCATATGCTTATGAGCGATTTCCATGATAGAAAGACCGTTTGGGGCTTCGACTTCTTCTTCGCCTTTTTCTGTAACAAAAATCATTTTTGGCATCTGATAAACCTCTTAAATTAAATCTGCATGCATGAAAATAGAGAAAAGTTAAATTTCGTCAAGCCTTAAAGCTTATAGTTTTTTTTAACTTAGCATGTGGAAATGGCCATCTGGCCGTTTTTAAGTTCGTATAGCTTTTTCCTTGTAGATATGTCGTGTTTGATGCTGTTGGTTCTTTTTCTAAACCAAAACCATCGCCAATCATTGCTTTTGCAAAATCACTCACATAATCAGGTCTATTGCTAGGCTCATTATTGTTTGCGATGTTATCGATTTGATTAAGCAACCTCATGTAAAGGTCTTCGTCAATAAGCGGTAGCGCATTGTGAATAACCATTCCGAAGTCTTCAGAATTAGTGATAAATAACTCTGATAATAATTCTGCTGGCTCCGTGTCGGGTGCGCTGAACATATCAATGGCGTTTTGCGCAAACTGGGTCAAGCTTGCTTTAGTGTTACAGTCTTGTGCATATTGTCTGACAAAGGGATCAAGGAGATCAGACACAGCCCGAAAATCCTTATCAGAAACTTGTGCAGAAAAGGGGCGGTCTATATAATTCGCATCATCATCTTTAATCTTTGATGGTGGTTGTGAAATAAAAGACCTTGAAAGGTCAGAGCCATCATCTTTGTTCTCAGCTTCCAATCTTTCTTCAACAGAGAGGCTCGGTAATTTCCAATAAGCGCCGTGATAGATGGGTGTTACATCGCCAGTTTCTGGATCATACTTGGCTGAAATAACAATGCGCATTGTGCCTTCATAATGTTTATCATCTGTTGCCATCACAGGATCAGAGCTTGCAAACTCTTGCACCACAAAATTTGGGTAAGCATCATTGACAAAATATTCTTCATTCTCATCATCAAACTGTTTCAGATTAAAAAGCGCATGGGCTTTTTTCATGGCATCTTTTTTATTGACCATGATAACACCGTTCCCAACAGCAGCATCAATTGGTTTCATAATGAGTTTTGCGCCATCATCTAAACTATCAATAAATTCAGCTAAGCCCGCTTCAAAATCATCTTTAGGAAAAGAGGCTGATTTTGGTATTAAGTCTGGATACTGATCTGCATATTTGTTTAAAAAATAGTCTTTGTATGTTGAGCACATTAAATGTTCAAACTGTGTATTATTAAAAAATGGAGAGCCCATAGCATTATCTTCTAAAGTGGCCAATCTATTCTTAATCGGGCTAAACCATTTGCCGTTAAATCGAGATGCTTTTGTATATGGGTATTGTTTTTCTGTTGACGTAATGGCGCGATGTTCTGTGTAATCTGCCCCAATGCTGTCTCTTAAATCTCTATCATAGGCTTTTGAATATCCCTTTAGACCTGAATTGATGATTGAGTTGATTTCACAAATTTTAACGCCGTCTTCTTGTGAAAATTTTAGATCAACCGAAAACCCAAGCATAGAGGTTTTGGGAGTGTCGTTTTCAACGTGACTATTATTATTTTGTGCTAATTTTATTATCGCTTGATCAAGGTTCGAAATTTTGCACGCTTTCTTGGCTCTTTCTAATAGAGGTACAGCTTCTTTCTCTTTGCCAGCTTTTTGTGCGTAATAACCAAGGCTGAGTATTCTGAATAAACTTACTTCTAGAATGTCAGGGTTTTCTATACTGTATTCTGTCACATAACTTTGATATTTAAATGCTTCCTCAAAATCTTCGCTTTCTCCATAGCATTGCGCCAACCAACTCCACATGGCGGCAATGTGCTTTGTTTCAGATACAAGCGATAAGCAAGTTTTAAAATACCCTGCGGCTTCTTCATAGTTTTTTAATTGAAGGTTAGATCGCCCTCTTAAAAAAACATGATCTAAATTTAGTTGTGGTTTTTGATCATCATATTTTTCTTTGAAATCCAAAAATTTTATCGTCTCTTCGCCATCGCTGTAATTGTAAAAATATTTTAAAAAATTCTTTTGTGAAAAAGTGGTTGTTTTAACTTCGATTGCTATTTTCTTCTTAAAATCTTTTAGTAATACGCCCATCGCGTCAGGGAATTTATCTTTGCTAAACTCTTGAATTGTTTTTTCCAAAACATCAAACAGTGAATTTTCGTTGGTTTTCTTAGAAAAATATCTAGCGATATGGGCATTTAAGATAATTTGATGAGTGTCCAGAAAAACCATTTCCATCACAATATTGTCTTTTAAGTTTTTTTCAATTTCACTTAAAATTTCTAGGCTCATTTCATGAAAATCATCATCGCTAACGTTATTTATATGATCATCTTCTACAGATGTAGTAATCAAATTTTCCAATAACTTTAAGATTTTATCGTATTTGACAGCGTCTCTTTCAGAGACACCATCTTTGATGCTTGTAATATTGTAGATATATTTAGCTATTTTTTTTGACGCTTCTTCTACTATGGCGCTTTTTATTTGCTCTATTTCTTTTCTTTCTGAAGTGCTCATTCCACATTATTCCTCTCTCTAGAAATAACATTAGTCGTAATTATATAGTTATGTCAATATGAAACTAATTGCTATCCAGCATTTTTTTATAGGCAAAAAGGAATTTATGAATTTCGTCTTCGGTAGTATTCCAGCCTGTAGAGACACGGATTGAACAAGCGGATAATTCATCTGAATAGCCCATTGCCTTTAAAACGTGCGATAAAGTGACGCTACCACTTGAGCAAGCAGAACCACTTGAGATACAAATGTCTTCTAAATCTAAGAACATGATTTGTTGCTGGGCATTAATGTTGGGTGAGATAATATTAGAGGTATTTACAACACGTGGTGCCGTTTTAGAAACAATGATTGCTTGCGGATTAATTTTTCGAACCTCATCTTCAAGCAGAACTTGATAGCCAAGCAATGTCTTCTTATAAGTTTCTAAATCCCGTTTAGCTAAGTCACAGGCGACACCAAAACCAACGATAGCGGGAATGTTTTCTGTGCCTGCACGGCGTCTCTTTTCTTGTCCGCCACCTTTAATAAAGGGTTCAAAAGGGGTTAGATCAGCAGCAATAATTGCGCCAGCACCAATCGGGCCAGCCATTTTATGAGCAGATAGCGTCATGAAATCTGTTCCCCAATCAAGATAATCTATCTCAATTCTTCCAGCAGCCTGAACGGCATCGGTATGTAAGTAGCCGCCATGCTCATGAACAATTTTTGCAATTTCCCTGATGGGTTGAATAACGCCTGTCTCACTATTAACGGCATGAACCGAGAATAGGGCAGGCTTTGTGTGATCCGTGCCAGATAGTTTTTCTTTAAGATCATCAAGATCAATTAAACCGTTTTCGGTAATACTAACCTCAACAGCATCAGGATGGGCATTTTTAACAGATAAATGTTCAGCCGCACTGATCAAAATTTTTGAGACTTTGGGGAGGCCATTTAAAATTGTGTTATTGGCTTCTGTTGCACTGCCAGTAAAAATTACATTGGTTGAACGAGCATTCACAAAACTTGCGACTTGCTCTCTTGCTTTTTCGATCGCTGATCGTGCTTGTCTTCCAAAACTGTGAATAGAAGAGGGGTTTCCCATGATGTCAAAAGCGTTGGTTACGGCTTTTTTAACTTCCCCTTTCATTGGGGCTGTAGAATTGTAATCTAAATAAATAGTGTTGCTCATTATATTTTGCTTTGTTTGTTGCTTTTATTGATTGCAATATATCACTAATAGATTCTTTTTTACATTATTAAAATACAGTGCAAATAACAAAGTTACAACAATATGTAAAACAACTAAGGGTTATAAAGCATTGATTTATAATAAGGAATCAAGAAATTTTAAAAAAGTTCTTCGCTTTTTTGCATATTTTCTTTAAGGTTGTCACTATTAGCAATAGATTATTTAAGGCTTAATCTTAATTGTGCCAACCATCTTAGATAGGGGGATTATTATATGCCTGATGTTATTTTTACGGGACCGGCTGGTCGTATCGAGGGACGTTATAAACACTCAAAACTGCCAAATGCTCCATTAGCCCTTATCTTGCATCCTCATCCTCTACATGGCGGTACAATGAACAATAAAGTGGCTTATGCACTTTACCAAATTTTCTCAAGCCGTGGCTTTTCTACACTTCGATTTAACTTCCGTGGCGTTGGTCGCTCTCAAGGTGAGTACGACAAGGGCGAAGGTGAATTAAGCGATGCAGCAGCAGCGTTAGATTGGATGCAATCAATTAATCCAAATTCGAAATCTGTTTGGGTTGGTGGATTTTCGTTCGGTGCTTGGATCGGCATGCAATTATTGATGCGCCGTCCAGAAATCGATGGTTTCGTTTCTGTTGCTCCTCCAACAAATATGTTTGATTTTAGCTTCTTGGCACCATGCCCAGCTGGTGGTTTAATTGTTCAAGGCGATCAAGATGATATCGTTCCACAAGACGGTGTTAATTTATTGGTTGAAAGATTGATTGAGCAGCAAAAAGTGAATATTGATTTCCAAGTTGTTCAAGGTGCTAACCACTTCTTTACAGATCGTATTGATCAGTTGGTTGGAACAGTGCACAATCACTTAGATGAGGCAAATGTTTTACGCGTTGCTGCTTAAATCTAAATAATAAGAATTAAAGAAAAAAGGCTCTTAAATAATTAAGAGCCTTTTTTATGATCTGTCTATAAGCTTTTAGTCGCTTCTAGTACTTCGTCAACATGACCTTTTACTTTTACCTTTGGCCAGATTTTTTGGATAATACCGTCCTCATCAATTAGGAATGTTGATCGAACAATACCCATATATTTTTTGCCATACATATTCTTTTCTTGCCATGCGTTATAGCGTTCACAAACATCACTATTTTCATCAGATGCTAAAATAATTTTTAAATCTTTTTTCTCTTTGAATTTATCATGTGATGCAACACTGTCTTTAGAAATGCCGATTACGGTTGCATCAACTTTTTCAAAATTTGGCAATTGCTCTGTAAATTCACAAGCTTGTGTTGTGCAACCTGGTGTGTTGTCTTTTGGATAAAAATAAAGCACAACTTTTTGTCCTTTTAACTTTGACAAGGTTATTTCGCCGTCAGTATCGGTTGGAAGGGTAAAGTCTGGTGCTTTTGATCCTTCTTCTAAAATAATGTCTTCAGTTTTCTTTTCAGCATTGCTCATTGTTTAAAATCTCCTTATATTGTTTCACGTTACAGTAACAGATGTATTCCATCTTCGCCAAAAAAGAAGTCACGAAATAATAATTATAAAAAATTAATGTCAAAAAAAAGCCCAAATAAATTTTTAAAAGGTACCAAAACATTTCTAAAAATTACTTTAGAGATTTTTGCGATTATTGTTGGGCTAGCCTTTGTTTTTGTTGCGATCTTGGCCGTTCGTTTAAATTCAGGACCTTTAAAAGTTCCTTATTTAGCTGACACAATTCGTGACACGCTTGATAATTCTGATTTAGCGTACAATGTTGAGTTTAAGGATTTATCACTCTACTGGCCAGGCTTGGATCAGCCCGTTTTATTAAGTTTGGAAGAGGTTAAACTTAAAAACCAACAAGGCTTAAGACTGGCAAGTGTAGCCGAAATCGCGGTCAATTTATCTACTGAAGGGTTGTTAAACGGTTATATTCATCCAAGCAAACTTCTTATCCAAAAGCCCGACATTTACCTGACCCGAAATAAAGATGGGGCGTTTGCTTTAAATTTAAGGCAAGGGGATAATCAAGAAGATAAGCAAGCGGAAAACACGATATTTAGAAACCTTACATTTGGGGAGATTTTAGATATTGCCTCAGGGCATAAAAATTTCTCTGGGGATTCTGTTTCATCAAAAATGTGGTTTGAGCGTTTGGAACGTATTGAGGTTTTAGATGGTGTTTTAAAAATTTCTGATTTAAAGAAAAACCAATTTTGGAATATTCCTAATTTTGATTTTAATTTTTCTCGTATGGATAAAGGCTTTGGTGGTGAGCTTGATTTTGAAATTAAGATTAATAATAAAAACATCCCCGTTTCTTCAAAAGTTTTTTATCAAAGAACACTTCCCGCAGATGCTAAAAAAACTTTAGATGTTTCAGAAGCAACACAGCCCGTTACTGGTGTTGTAGATTGGGTCGTTTCAATCGAACATTTAAATGTAAAAGACTTAATTAAAAGATTTGAGGCCTTGAATGTCGTTGAAGGCAGTGACCTTGATTTAGGTATGAATTTTCAGATTAAGGTTAATCGAAAATTAGATATTAAGGCCTTGTCATTAAAGGCGAAAACAGATGAGGGGACGCTACAAATCCAAGATGTAATCCCAAATCCATTGCCGTTCAAAAAGTTTTCCTCTCAAATTACTTATGATGATCAAAGTGGTATTGCTGAAATATCTGAAATGAAATTTGTCTTTGATAATGATGAGGTTGTTTCTGCAAAACTTCTTTGGGATTTAAACAAAGTTGAAGATAATTTTAGCGTTGATGGTTTAATCAATCAAATGACTGTTCCATCTGTTTTAAAAGCTTGGCCAAAGACAGCGCAGCCAAAAGCCAGAGAGTGGGTTGAAGAAAACATTAAAGACGGTAATTTGGAAAAAGCATTTGTGAACTTAAAAGCATCGGTCAATTTAGCTGAAGAAAACAAATTTCAAATTGATAATCTTACTGGGGGCTTCGCGTACTCGGATATGGTTATGCAGTACCTACCAGACTTCCCGTTTTTAACAGAGCTACAAGGTGTTTCAACATTTAATACTGAAGAATTTAAATTTGATGTTAAAAGCGCAAAGCTCGAGAATTTAAATATCGGCGGCGCAGAAATTAAAATTTATAATTTTGATCACACTCAGCATCCAAAAGAATTAATTGATATGAAGATCACGGATGTTACTGGAAAAGCATCTGAGCTTACTAAATTATTGGCTAAAGAGCCGCTTGACCTCTTATCTCCTATTGAAAAGAAACCAGAAGATTTTAAAGGTGAGTTTAAAGGCGGGCTGACCTTATCTTTCCCTTTGGACAAGGATTTACAGCTCGAGGATATTAAATACGGGGCGAGTGCGACGGCAACAGGGTTTAGTTTAAGGCGTGTCTTTGAAGAGTATGATTTATCAGATGCAGATTTGGTTTTGGAGATTGATCCAAAGGCAATGAATGTAACGGGGCAGGGCAAAGTTCAAGGTGTTTTGTTAAAAGATTTAAAGTTGAAAATGGATATTTCGGGTAATGATCCGATTGAGACTTCTGTGTCTTTTGATACGAATGTTAATGCCACACAAATCGGTAATTTTCTCCCCGATCAAAAAGCGATGATTGAACAAATCGTTCAAGGCGATTTATCGGCCGATTTCAAATATTCTGGCTACCGAGAAGGCGATGATATCATTGATTTGAGCGTGGACTTAACTAAAGCATCACTAAAATATGAAGATTTCTTAGGGTTTAAAAAGGATAAAGATTCTGATTTTGGTGTTACATTGCGTACTGTTTTCAAAGATAAGATTATAAAAGTTGAGAGCGTTAAGGCCTATTCAACTAAATCAAAAATTGATCTTGATTTGTCAGCTGATTTTTCCAAAGACTATCAATTTAAGTCTGCAAAAATTAATAAGTTTAAATTTGAAAAAAATAATTTTACAGGCGAGGTTAAGCCGCTTGATGGCAATAAACTTCAAGTTTCTATTAAGGGAACAGAATTTGATGCCAGACCATTTTTAAAAGATGATGAAGAAAAGCCAGACGATAAAAAAGACGATGTCAAAGATGCTACTTATTACATCATTGCGGCTGAATTTGATCGTATCTATACCGTTGATGATTATATGATTACGGATGTTAAGACTTATGTTGAAAGTAAAGGTTTTGACCGTTTTGATCGTGTTGAGGCCGATTTAAAAATGAAAGATGGTGCCTTTAGACTGCGCTATAAGCCAAATGAGAATACGGGCTTAAGACGATTAAAATTACAAAGTGATAATTTGGGCTCATTCCTTACTCATTTAGGGTTGTCTGAGCAATTAAAAGGCGGGCGAGTTTACGTTAAAGCGACGGCAACAAAAGAAAAACCTGATGTTTTACAAGGGCTGTTTTTAAT
This sequence comes from Rickettsiales bacterium, assembly GCA_002720935.1. GTDB lineage: Bacteria > Pseudomonadota > Alphaproteobacteria > Micavibrionales. The sequence goes on from PBIV01000058.1 coordinate 15,536, forward strand.
CCGTGATGTTGTTGCAATCGAAGTGCCAGTGATCGCCAGTATTTTAAATGGTATGTCACTTGATGGACTTAGTAAAATTCTTAGCAATGAAGACGAAGGGCTTTTGTTTAAAGAGATTAGCTCTAAGATTTCAATTGATGAATCGGGGCGTGCGAATGATAAGCCAGATATTATTAAACTACGTGAGGGTAAAACCAAAAGCGATAGTTTGGGCCTCACCTTTGAGGGTAATATTCAACCCGAAACCGACCAAATTGATTTACAAGGAACCGTTGTTCCCGTTGATGATATCAATAAATTTTTTGCTAATATTCCTGTTTTAGGGGATATCATTACGCTTGGAAGTAGAGATGCGATCTTTGCTGCGACTTATTCGGTAAAGGGGAAGGCAAGTGATCCAAGCGTATCGGTCAATCCATTGGCAACATTAGCGCCAGGCTTTCTAAGAAGTCTTTTCTTTGAAAGCAATATTGATGAGAAAAATTTCGAGACCGATTAAAAAAAACTATTCAGCAACTTTCACAATTGCGTGACGTTTTTTACCAGCGGATAACTTAATAGCACCATCTTCATCAAGATCGCTAAAGTTTGCATTGGCAAATGGATCTTGGATTGGCTGATCGTTAAGCTTGGCACCGCCACCTTTCACAAGGCGTTTAACATCGCCATTACTGCTTGCCAGCCCTGCATCTTGGAAAAGCTTTAAAATTGGCATGCCAGCTTCTAAGTCAGCTTTAGATACAGTAATTGTTGGAAGGTCAGCTCCTAAAACACCTTTTTCAAAAACATCTTTTGCGGTTTGCTCTGCTTGTAATGTTTTTTCTTCGCCGTGACAAAGCTTTGTTGCTTCAAAGGCTAAAATTTTCTTCGCTTCATTAATCTCTGCACCCTCAAGCGCTTCTAATTTTGCGATTTCTGCCATATCAAGTTCAGTAAAGATTTTTAAGAAACGCCCAACATCGGCATCCGCAGTGTTGCGCCAGAATTGGTAATATTCGTAAACAGATAATCTATCTTCAGAAAGCCATACCGCACCATCGGCTGTTTTACCCATTTTAGTGCCTGCAGATGTTGTGATAAGAGGGGCTGTTAAGCCATAAAGCGATAAGTCATGCTTTTTACGGCCAAGCTCAATCCCATTAATGATATTTCCCCATTGTTCAGAGCCACCAAATTGCAGTTTACAATTTTCACGCTGTGCCAACTCAACAAAATCATAGGCTTGTAAAAGCATATAGTTGAATTCTAAGAATGTTAGGTTTTGTTCATTGTCCAAACGACGTTTTACAAAATCAAATGAAAGCATGCGATTGATTGAGACATAGCGTCCAATTTCTCTTAAGAAATCTAAATACCCAACACCGCCAAGCCAATCAATATTATTGACCAGTTTTGCACCAGTGTCATGCTCGCCAAAATCGATGAATTTTTCGACAATCGATTTAATACCACTAATGTTTTGATCGATTTGGTCATCGGTCAGCATTTTACGAAGTTCATTTTTATCAGATGGGTCGCCAACACGCGTTGTTGCACCGCCCATTAGAACAATCGGTTTATTACCCGTTTTTTGTAACCAGCGCAGGATCATCATCTGCACAAGACTTCCCACATGCAAACAATCAGCCGTCGCATCAAATCCGATATATGCAGTAACAGGGCCTTTTTTAAACTCTTCTTCTAATGCTTCCCAATCAGAGCACTGGTAGAAAAAACCGCGTTCTTTAAATATCTGTAGAAATTCAACTGTCATTGCATTATCCTTATGGAATAAGTTTTTGATCTTTAGTTATTAGCTATATCAAACAGTTTTTTAAAAAGAAACCCTTTAAATTAGAGGCAATAAAATTATTTCATTTATAAGGTGGTAAATATGTCAAAAAACAAACAGATATACACAAGTGTTGGTTTTATGAGTGGCACATCTATGGATGGAATTGATGTGGCTGTTATAAAAACGGATGGCGAACAGGTTTTAGAAAAAGGGCCTTATCATCATGTATCTTATGATGAGCTTTTTGTGCAAGCCCTTCGAGCGTGTCTAAATACAAAGCATCACGACACACCAGCGGTTCGTATGGTTGAAGCAAAATTAACAGCATACCATGTTCAAGCATTTAATGAGCTTATAGAAAAATATGATATAGAGCGCAGTTCAATTGATTGCGTTGGTTTTCATGGGCATACAATTGACCACAGACCAGATGAGGGTATAACACTACAGATTGGTGATGGTAATTTACTGGCAAAACATATTGGTGTTCCAGTTGTTTATAATTTTAGGGTTGCAGATGTGAAAGCTGGCGGGCAGGGTGCTCCGCTTGTTCCCATTTACCACAGGGCATTAATGCAAAATAAAAAGACAAAGGGCGCAGTGGCTCTCCTTAATATTGGCGGTGTTGCGAATATTACTTATCTACCAGCTTTAGATGATAAGGAAGGAGAGATTATTGCCTTTGATACGGGGCCAGGAAACGCACTGATTAATGATTTGGTAAAATATGAAATCGCACAACCCTTTGATAAAGATGGGAAAATTGCAAGATCAGGTAGAATTGATCAAAACTGGGTTTCAGAGTTTTTAACTCACCCATATTTTGAAAAACCTTATCCTAAATCTTTGGATCGTAATGATTTCCAAGATATTCAATTGCCAAAAGAATTAAAATTTGAAGATAAAGTCGCGACAATGAGTGAAGCGACCGTTGCAAGTGTTGTTAAAGCGATTGAAATTCTGCCAAGCAATATTGAAGCACTCTATCTTTGTGGGGGCGGGCGACTTAATAAGTTTTTCATTAACCGTTTGAGAGAACATTTAGATGTTGAGGTTTTAGATACAGATATGATCGGTCTTAACGGGGATATGATTGAGGCAGAGGCGTTTGGCTTCTTCGCCGTTCGTTATTTGCAGAATAAACCGATTACATTCCCGCTTACGACAGGGACTAAAAACCCTCCAATTTGTGGGGAATTTGCAACGCCCGAAACTAAACAAGATAAGAACACACTTGATAATGATAAGATTACGGCTTAAATATGCGCTTTGTATATTTAATGTAAAA
>PBIV01000059.1 GCA_002720935.1 Rickettsiales bacterium
AAGTAGCTTACGGAACATCTCAACACCTGTAACTGTTGTCTTTGTTGTGTCTTTAAGACCAACAATCTCAACTTCGTCACCAACGTTAACGATACCTTGCTCAACACGGCCTGTAACAACTGTACCACGACCAGAAATTGAGAATACGTCCTCGATAGGCATCAAGAATGGACGATCTTTTGGACGATCCGGTGTAGGAATTGTCTCATCAACCGCAGCCATAAGTGAAAGAATAGCTTTCTCGCCTAGCTCTTCATTTGTACCTTCCATAGCACATAAAGCAGAACCACGGATAACTGGAATGTTATCGCCATCAAACTCATAAGAGCTAAGAAGTTCACGAATTTCCAATTCAACTAAGTCTAATAACTCTTCATCATCAACTTGGTCACATTTGTTCATGAATACAACCAACTGAGGAACACCAACCTGACGTGCAAGTAGAATGTGCTCACGTGTTTGTGGCATTGGACCATCTGATGCAGATACAACCAAGATACCACCATCCATCTGAGCAGCACCTGTGATCATGTTCTTAACATAGTCAGCGTGACCTGGGCAGTCAACGTGTGCATAGTGGCGGTTCTCTGTTTCATACTCAACGTGAGCTGTAGAAATTGTAATACCACGCTCGCGCTCTTCTGGAGCACCATCAATCTGATCATAAGCGCGTGCTTCCGCACCACCAGCTTTCGCTAAAACTGTTGTAATAGCAGCTGTTAATGTTGTTTTACCATGGTCAACGTGACCAATTGTTCCAATATTTACGTGAGGTTTATTACGCTCAAATTTTGCTTTACCCATTTCAATCCTCTTAAATGATAAGGTTAATTTTGTTCATATTTATCTCTTGTCCAACTACGCAAGTCTTCCAAAAATAGTAAATCATGAAATAATGTAGTTTGACCTCCTTGTCAAGCCCCAATTAACAAGTCAAAGCCTTAGTTTTTTGCAGTTTTTACCTCACCCCTAGAAAATATGAAAATTTTTTTGACAATCCTTTGTCCGACACTTAATAATTATGAGTAATTAAAAAAATAAGCAGGGAAATTACAATGATCAATAATGACGAGATTTTTGCAAATGGTGTCGCTCTGATTTATCAAAATGATTATGATGGCTTTTTAGAGCTTGTTGATAATCATCCAACAGCGCTTATTCAAACCGATGATTATCATCGTAATTTATTTCACTATGCTTGCGCGTTCCAGCGTGAAGAGATTATCTCCCTTCTTTTAAAAGATGGGTTGGATCCAAATAAGAAAAACTCAGAAAAGCAAAGCCCTTTTGAAGTTTACTTAAGAGCTTGCCCTGAATTCTCAATGGAAGATGGTAGCTTTAATCCAAATAAGATTCCAACCATCAATGAATTTGTTGCCTATGGGGCGTATGTCTCAACCATGACATTAAACAATTTTGATGGACAACAGTCACAAAACAAAGCCTTTAAAAAAGATCATAAGATTATTTTAAAAATCTTAGAAGATGTATGGTCAGATCAGAGCTTAGCATCATGGCGAAAGCCAAAGCGCCCTAACCCACGACCTCCTAAATTTAGACTATAAAAAATAAGGAAAGATCTCATGAAATTATTACAAGAAATTATGGGTTACATTAAGAATAAAGACACTGACGGCTTTATAGAACTTGCTGATAAAAACCCTGAGGTTTTGGTTGTGACCGACCGTGATGGCAACAGCCCTCTTCATTACGCTTGTGCTCTACAAGCTGACGAGATCGCCCTTTTCTTAGTTAAAGAAGGCTTAGATTTGAATGTTAAAGGCTCTGGAAATTTAACCGCGTTTGAGCTCTACATCAATAATTGTTTTACCAAAGATACCACGAATTCTGGGCTTATTCGCTATAAGTTTGATGTTGTCAAAACATTCTTAAAATATGGTGCTTTCGTCAACAATGACACCATTAAGGATTTTAAGCGTTTGCAAAGAATTCACCCTGGCTCTCAAACATCTTATAAGCCGATGCTGGACCTTCTGGCAAAAACAGCAAGAACACAAAATGATCGCAACTGGAAAAAGCCAAAGCGCCCAAATCCGCGCCCACCCAAAATGTAAATAAAGGACTTAGAAATTATGAGTGCATTTAACAAGGCTGTCGAAGCAATAAAATCAAATAACTTTAATCAATTTGAAGAATTACTGGATAACAATCCAACGTTATTGCTTGAAAGTGATCAGAGTGATTACACGCTGCTTCACTATGCTTGTGCAAAACTAGCCAATGATATGATTTTTATACTGCTTCGTGATGGTGCCAACTTAAACGCTGTCGCCCTTAATGATAAAACCCCTTTTGAATTATTTATATTTTCTAATTTCAATAATAAAGATGGAAAAAAGCCTTTTCCACCAGAGCAAATTGAAGCCTTAGAGAAAATTTTAAACTATAATCCCAATATTCGATTTAATTTGATCCAAGATTTTCGTAAATTTGAACAACATTTTCCAATGACAAATAAAGCCTATGATCAAGTTATTAATCTACTGATTGGAAAAGCTTACGAACAACATGAAGGGCGCCCCCCTAAAAAAAGGCCGAACCCAAGACCTAAACCAAAATTTTAAAACAAGAAAAAAGCCCTTAAAAACTCTAAGGGCTTTTCTTTTAAATCTAACTTGTAAATATTTTATGTGTTTGGACAAGAAACACGAGATGACCAAACTGATGGCCAGTTGCCATTATGCTCCATACCTTCAACCTCAATAATTCTTGCCTTGTCCTTATCGCGTAAATTACGAACAAAATTCTTTGATAAGAAACCAGAGATCACATCATCATTGGCACCCGTAAAGTGGATTTGCGGGATATTAATCTGTCTTGCGATTGTGGTTGGGTTCACATGCTGATCATATGGTGTCACGCCGTGATGCTCAACAAAGCCTTCTGTATCAAGATTTCCAGCCACGGTGAAAAGAAGAATAACATCATCACGCATCGCCGCTAAACGTGTTGCGATAACCGCACCGCCCGAATACCCAACAAGCTCGAACTCTTCAAACTTATAACGTTCTTTTAAATTATCAAGCGCTTGCATGTAGGAACGAACAACATCATCATTATAAAGTTCAGAGACCCAGAATAATGGCGTACATAAAGGTTGTTTTTCAATGCCAACATAGTGACATGGGCGTGCTAAATAAATTCTATTCACAGAACAATCACGCGATGCCATTTTTAATCCCATAGGATCAATTGGCGTAGGATCAGGAGAAATCTGTGATTTTGTTAACCATGTAAGACCATCGCCTTCAATAAAGATACGTGCTCTATATTGTTTTGCCGATGTAAATGCTTTACCAGATTTATTTTCAGGAGAAATTGCCTGATAGCTGTAGAGATGGAAAGGCTCGGTTCGAAGCAATGATCCAGCCATGCTTGAAGAATTTGCAATCCCTTCAGCTGTCTCAACACGATTACCATAGGCACCAGAGCAAGCCGTAAGTCCCAATAATACCAAACAGAGTGTTAATGATGATAAAATTTTAGACTTAAACTGCCCCATAATAATTCCCCTAAATTATAATAAACACTTACCCATTAAACGCTTCGCTAAAGGCTTTTGTAAATCCTTTTAAAGACATTTTTGTTTGAAAACGCTGTCCTTGTTGAATTGAATAGAAAACCTTTACTTCGTTTCCTTGTCTGAATTTAGACAAAACAGTTTCATCCATATTCACAATTAACATACAACCCGCTTTGTTACAGCTTTGGATTGGTGCTTGGAAAACTTGCTCATCTTCATCAACTTGGAAAATGAAACCTTCTGGCAAGAAAACGCCAAGGGGCAACAAGAAACGACCCTTAACACTTCCATCAGGGGCTTTGACCATTGTCAAAGAAACTAAACGGCCTTTTTGACCTTCACGCTCCATCATGACTTCTTGAACCAAAATGCAGCTCCCCATTTCTTCTTTTTCAGCGCAATTAACAAACCAATCGCCAATGCGGGTTGGTTTAACATCCGCTGCTTTTGTAGACGCAATATTCAAGCTTAAAACAGCTGCTAATAATAAGGCGGTTAAGCTGTAGCGATTTAATAACTTTCTCATAAAAAAATACTCTCTTTTCGATTCGTGAATTTATATTATTGTTATAACGAAGTTTGATTAAAATTTAAAGGTCGCATTTAAGACACCAGTATGCGCCATATAATCATCCTTAACTTCATTCTCATAGGCAAGTGACCATTCTGTTAAACCAGATGGTGGACGATAAGCAAGTCCAGCCCCGAAGTTAAATGATGACTGCTCTGATTCAAAACCTTCGATCGAGTATGCCGTACCGCCATTTGTGTAATTAGCAGAAGCTTCTAATTCATCGCCAACAAAGTCATATGAATATTCTGCATGGAAAGATGGCTCAATCACATAACCACCTCTATAGCCAATTTCAGTTTCAAAACGCATCCCCAATGTTCCCTCTAGGGCGGTTAGAGATTCTAACTCAACATTCTGGTTTAAAGCACCACCATTGCGAAGCTCAATTGTATCGCCTGTTACGTGATAGAATTGCATCCCTGTATAAGGAATAAGTCTTGCAGAGCCAGAAAACGGAACTGCATATCCCATCTCTAATCCTGTTGAGTATTGGCTCGACATATAATCGCCGCGATATTCACGTGATAAACCACCGAAATCAAGTTCACTTTGTGTTGAAACATCATTAAGCGCGAACCCTAAATAACTTTCTAAATAGAAATTACCAGGTGTGTAATCCCCATAAAGTGTTAACTGATAGGAGTTTATTTGTGTTGAGTTTAACGCTGCAGACTCACCATCAATATCCGTGATTGCATAGCCAAAGGCCAAGCCAAGACGGCTATCAACACCAATCGCTGTATCAAGCCCCATGGTTACACCATAGCTATCTGCATCATAACCAGAGATCCCATTGCGTGAATCTTGTTCTGCGATTGTACCAAAAGCACGCACCCAGAAGTTTTCATTTAAATTGCCGTTACCCGTTGCCAAGCCCGTTCTATCATACGAGTTATTGATAAAACTACGCCCAGAACGAAGGGCATTCAAGCGCACAGAAATATTTGAGAAGTTTGCCTGACCAACATCAATCGCCGCAATTGAATTCCCCATTGAGTTTAAGTCAGGAGATAATTGTTCTGCGGCATTCGCGGCCGATGCATTGCCACCGAAAATGGCTGTATCAAGCGCTGTCCTTGCGGCTGCATCATCAGCAGTCGTTACAACTTGGTCAGCTGTAATAATCGCTTGTGCTTGGTCTTGAGAAATGTTCAAGTCGTCTTGAACTTCTGCTTGTGTTTTTGAAGACGCTGTTAAGGTTACACGGTCATTCGGGAAGGCAACAATTGTCGCATTTGTCAAAGCACCAACATTTGTTGGCTGGAATGTCGCATTGTTAATATTCAATGTTCCACCCGTTGCATCAATAATATCAACCGTGCCCCTAAATGAGACATCAAATTCAACATTAATTGTAGAATTTGGTGCTAAGTTAATTGTTGTGTTGTTTGTATCGGCATCTAAATAAACTGGGTTGCCTGTTTCAACGTTGGTTGTTGCCAATGTTGTCCCAGATAAACGAATTGTTGAGCCATCGCTATAGCCTGTTACTGTACCCGCACCCAATGTCACTGAGTTGGTAAAGTTTGATTCACCATTCACGGTAAAGTTTGTTGCCGCCAAAGTCTGGTTACCAATTGTAAGGGCAGCACCCGTTGCAACATCAACATTGGCCAAACGATCGGTCGCACCGATATCACCCACAACCGTTGTATTGGTATCAATATCTAAAACACCATCTGTCTGGGCTGCGGCTGAATCAATATCCCCTGTAATGGTAATATCATTGCTACCCGTTGTTTGGAATGTTGCATTATCAAGTGTAATATTTGTTGCCGTCACATCACTGTTTGTATCAAAGCTTACACTGTCAGCTAAGTTTACTTCTAAAACGCCAGTGCCCGCACCAATTGTACCTGTTAAGCTCGTGTTATCATCAACATTAACTATACCAGCACCCGTAATGTCTGTGACATTAACGCTTGCATCAGTCCCATTAAAGCTAATGATTGACGTCCCGTCAGCGAGTGAAATTGTATTAATATTAACGTCCAAGCCACTAAAGGTTAGATCAGTGCCCGCTTGAAGGTTCACTTGATCAATACCATTAACAGTACCGATATCTGCATTCAACCTTGCATTGGTTGATCCCGTTAAAACGTTAATAATACCGTTACCACCAGTTTGATCACCATCAAGCACTGTGCCTGCTGTCACGAAAATATCAGCACCACTTAATTCTAAAATTGAATCACTTTCCAAACGAATTGTTTGTGAGCGCATATCATCACTGATTGTTAATGTCTCTGTATCGGCAATTGAAATTTGGTTAAGCGTTCTTGTAAAACCGATTGTACCATTGATAGTTGTTGTCGCATTGATATCTAAAATACCTTGTTCAGATACATCTGATTCAATATTACCTGTGATAACCGTGTTATCATTAATTGTTTGTAATGTTGAGCCCGTTGCACCACGAAGCGTGATTGTATCAATGTTGTTAGCAAGCCCCTCAAGTGTTGCTGTAAAGGTGTCTGCAACCGCTAAAGTTGCTAAGCTTGAGCCTGGAACCGCACCAACATTACCTTCAAAATTCACATTGTTATTGGCAATGATATCACCATTTGAGCCACCCGTGCTATTGATGTCATTAACAACAATTGCATTTGTTCCTGATAAGGTTAAACCGCCATCAACAACAATTGTGTTTGCATTTACAACCGTTCCTGTAACGTCCAAAACACCGGCATTAACATCTAAAGTCCCGATACCATTGGCTTCACTACCGATAGAAGCTTCTAAAGTTGCGTTGTTTTCAACCGTAAGCGTACCGCCATTTGTTGTATCTTGTAGACCGTTTGTAATTGTAACGATAATTCCTGACTCATCTAAAATAAGTTCCGCAGACCCTTCTAGAGATAAATCATGCGTTGCTAAAGATCCGTTTAAAGTAAGGTTTTTTGTATCCGCAATCTCAACTGATCCAAGTAAGTTATTTTGACCACTATCAAAGCCCGCCTCAAAAACAGTATTACCATCAATGTCGATCACACCCGTTTCTTCACCACCGGCTGAATCAATTGATCCTGTAAAAGATGTTCCATCTTGATCAAAAATTAATGTCGCACCAACACCCCCAGAATCATCAAGAGTTACAGCATCAATCTGGTTATTAGCACCACGAAGAGTTGCTGAGAACGCACCCCCACGAACATCCATTGCAGCAATTGAGTTAACCTGACCAACATTATCTTCAAAAACAACTGTTTGGTCTAAATCCAAAGAACCAGCAGAGCCACCAGTACTATTCATATCGCCAGTAACAGTAACCGCAGAGCCACCAGAGAATTGCAAGCCACCATCAAGCGTCAATGTATTAACATCTAACGTGTCTTCAGTAAAACGAAGGGTTGCTGCTGCATCAACCGCCAATGTATCAACATCATTGATATCGGCGGCAATCTCACCAGATGCCATGACTGTGATTGTACCGTTAGAACCCGAAATTCCATTTACAGCTGTTACTGTTAAGTTCGTACCGTTTAGAATTAAATCGCCCGCGCCCTCAAGAATGATATCGTTTGCATTCGCATCATTTCGAAGTTCTAAACTACCCGCAGTATCAACCGTAATCTGACTTAAATTATTTCCGTTGAAACCGATAATACCGTTATAGATAACACCATTTGCATCAATATCTAGAACACCTGTACCATTACTATCAGTGTTAATATTACCTGCAATCGTTGCGTTATTGGTTGTTGCGTTAAGCGTAGAACCACCGTTCAAGTTCATCGTGAAGAAATTAACAACATCGCCTTGAACCTCTAACGTCCCACCGGCTTCAACGTTAATTGTGTTAATCCCAGCTGTTGCACCGATATCGCCAGTAACAATACCACTGCCTGCAAAGTCAACAATACCCGCATTACCAATTGTATTATCAATTTGACCAGTAATTGTAACACCGTCGGCAATGTTTAAATTAGCATTCGTTCCAACAAATCTGAATGTATCAAGCGTAATATCGTTATTTAAATTAACAACGTCATTCTGGTTTCTTAACGTGATAGAACCAGCACCTAAGTTATATTCATCTGTATTATTCACACCGATTGTTAAACTATCTGCTGCATCTGCTGATAACTCAAAGTTAATAACATCAGGCGCAACACCACCATTAACACCATCTGCAATAACATCATCTTCTAAAACGATGTTTACACTGGTACTACTGTTATCAAGTAAAAAGTTGATTGTATCGGCCGTTGTTGAAACTAAATCGCCCTGGTTACCACTAATGGAATTAACACCATCTCCTAATGTTAAATTATCATCAAAAGTAAAGTCTAACGGTTCAACATTCCCTGTATTATCGGTATACCTAAGATCATCGCCATCACTTAAAGACCGCCCTGTGGCTGTCTCACCGTCAGCAATTGTAACCTGAGCAGCGTGGGCATCCCCCATTGATAGAGCTAATGTTAGAGCGATAACAGATATTCCAAAACGAAACTTAGATGGCAACAAAATAAGAGCCTCCCGATAATAGAAAAGTAAATAGAATCATACTTTTAATAATCTACCTTATTCGCAACGCACGTCAAAATTAAAATTTTGACAGTTTTACGGGTGTGTTGGGTAATTAAATATTAGTATGTAGATATATATAATATATGGTTCAAAAAAATAAAAAACAACCCGATATAAAAAAAAGCCGCCCTTGAGCGACTTCTTTTAAACGTTTAACTAAATCAAATTGTTTTAAGATTCAAACTTATTCGGCCTTAAAATCTCGACATCCTCAACATAGGTAATGCCAGGGTAATTTGAAAAATATTTATTCGCCACTTGCTCCATAATTTTTTCAGCCATTGATTTGTCATTCACAATAACCTCAATTTTAACATTGGAAAAATTATCAATAACAGAGGCACGATCAGAGGTTGATCGAACATTACGGCTGCCCTTGCCGCCTGCATCCATAACCGTATAGCCAGTTGCGCCACAAGCCTCTAAAATTTCAAAGACACCTTTTGAAATCATTTTCTCTGTAATAATAATAACTTTTTTTGCTTTATGTAGAGTCATAATAATATCCTTTCCTTTATAAACCAAAGACAAGCTGTGCTAATGCGACAAAAAGCGGGATACAAATCGCAATCGCAATTGGCGTCCCCACACTGGTTGACGCCCCAATATAAGCCGAAGGATTTGCCGATGGAATACCACTGCGCAAAGTTGGAGGCCCTGAAATATCAGAGTTTGAGGCTGCAATAACAGATAAAATAATGACACCGCCTGGGCTAAACCCAACAGCCAAATGCGCAATATATCCCAGACCAAACGCCATAAGACCATGAATAATTGGGCCAATAAACGCATATATTGCATACCAATGCGCAACCCGACGCAGTTCATTTAACCTTGTATAAGCTTCCATCCCCATAACCAATAAAAGGATTGAGAGAAACCCTTTGAATAAAGGATCGTAAAAGCCTTCAAGCACTGTGTCTGGTTTTGTGACCAGACCAAGAACCAAGCCTAGAATAAGGGCGGACAGCGCAGAGCCACGCATACTTTCCTTAACAATCCCCCAAACATCAACCTTACTTTCCTGGCCATCATTCTTTTTCTTTAAATGAATATTTGCCAGAACGATCGCCAAAATAAGGGCTGGAATGTCCATAAATGGATAAAGCGCAGGCACCCAAGCCTCAAAACCAATACCTTCTTCTTGGAGCATAACGATTGCAGCCGCCAAGGTTGATGCACTCACAGCCCCAAATAAACCTGCCGTTGCAATACCGTCTTCCCGCTTAACACTCGGGATTAATGAGAAAAGAAAAACACCCACAACAACAATCATTGCGCCAATAACAACAGAAGAAAGGGCTGGCAAAAGCATAACGCTGAAATCAGCTTCACGAATTTCAATACCACCCTCAAGGCCAATCTTCATAAGAAGCATGAAAACGATAAATTGATAAATCGCATTTGGTATTTTCAAATTACTACCCAGTGCCGCAATCAGCATACCACCAATTAAAAAACCAAGAGTTGGCGATTGAAACTGCACCAATAAGCGCATTACAAAGTCTAACAGAAACTCCATTTTAATCTCCTATTCAATAAAGATGATGCAAATAATAGCATCGGAAATCTTCAACTTCTATTTATTGATAAGGATCACTCTTCCACATTAATATTTTTACAGCAAGCTTTTTTAAAAACGATCGACATGCTAATGAATAGCTAAATAAATTAGGGGCATTATAAATAAACTCCGAACATAAAAAAAGCCGCCCGAAAGCGACTTTTTTTTAAGATTTAAAGAATGGAGCGGGTGAAGAGATTCGAACTCTCGACATTTACCTTGGCAAGGTAACGCTCTACCCCTGAGCTACACCCGCAACAATTTCTTTAATGCTTCGCCAATATAGTTTTACTAAACTAAATGGTCAAGCATTTTTTTTAGAATTTGAAACGAGCCTTCAAAACACCTGTGTGAGATGAGAAGTCTTCTTTCAACTCAGCATCATAAGAAGCTGTGAAGTCCATCATCTTGTTTGGAACAGTGTATGTTACACCAGTACCAAGGTTAACAGATGCCTCAGCAATGTCCGCGCCCTCTGTGCTGTAAGAAACACCAGTGCCTGTGAATGTGCTTGTCGCTTGTGCTTCATCACCAATGAAGTCATACATGAAGTTAGCATGTACTTCTGGTAACCATGTAGCACCGTTACGAGCAACCATTTCAGACTGTAGTGACGCACCAACTGAACCGATTAATACATGTGTATCGTCGATATCAACATCTTGTGTGAAACCACCACCAGAAGAATCTGTAAGTCTGAACTCATCGCCTTCAACAAATGTGTACAATAAGCCCGCAGATGGAACAAGTGTTACATTCTTAGTTAGGGCCTTAGAGAAACCAGCTTTAACAGAGGCAGAATACTGACCCGCATCGAAATCACCAGCAAGGCTTCTATCTAATCCACCAAAGTTGATAACTTGAGTTGTTTCAGCATCGTTAAATGTATAACCAACCATACCTTCTAGGAAGTAGTTACCTTTTGTGTAATCACCGTAAAGTGATACTTGGTAGCTATCAATTTCTGTACCATTAAGAGCTAAGCTGTCACCATCAACTTCTGTGTTTGCGTAACCTAATGCCACACCAACACGGCTGTTTACAGTAACTTGTCTGTCAAAGCCCATAGTTCCACCGAATGTTTCAGATTCAAAACCATCAACACCGCCACGCTCATCTTGTTCAGCTGTCTGAGCAAAACCTTGGAACCAGAAACCGTCTCTCATGATACCATTACCAGATGAAGCACCGAACATAGCAGCATTTATGTTAGTACTGATATTAGCCGCTCTTGTTGCACTTAAACGAGTTGATGTTTGAGTAGAAAGACGAGATATGTTCGATGTCATTGCTGTTGTAGCAAACGTAGACTGAACATCAACACCAGACTGTTGAGCAGCTCTCTTAGCTGAATTACCACCCGCAGAGATTGCTGCGTCCAAGGCAGTTCTCGCAGTAGCATCAGAGCCTGTAGTAATTGCATCGTCAGCAGCGAACAAAGCATCAGCTTCGCCTTCACTTACATCAATGTCGCCCGCTAATTGTGCGTTTGATTTCTCAACAACGCTCATTGTAACGCGCTCATCAGTAACAATGATGAAGTCAACATTAACAAGCGTACCAGCATTTGATGTATCGAATGTCACACCGTTATCTGTCAATGTACCGCCATCAGCATCAACTAGATCAACTGTACCTGTGTAACCAGTTGCAAAGTTAACAGCAACCGTACCATTTGGTAAGATAACTGTCGCATTATTTGTATCAGCGTCAATATATGTTGAATTTGTTGTCTCAGCATTTGTTGCGGCTAATGTTGTACCAGTTAATGTAATTGTTGAACCATCAGCAATTGTCATCACTGTTGAACCACCAAGAACAACTGAGTCATCCATGCTTAAAGTACCGTTAACATTAAATGCTGAAGCATCGATAGTGTTACCACCAGTAATCAAGCTACCCGCAGCGTCAATATCCAATGTACCGATAAGTTCATTTGTACCAATATCACCAGCAATAGTTACATCACCATCTAGATCTAACACACCCAATGTATTTACAGCAGTTGAGTCGATATCACCAACCAATGTTGTTGTACCCGTTACTTGCAATGTACTTCCATCTTCAATTTGAATATTAGATGTTGAAACATTTGCAGATACAGCCAATGTAGTATTGTTAGACACTTCAAGAAGATCAAGAGCTGTACCGTTACCGATAACACCAGTAAATGTTTGTGTACCACCACCATCAAAGACAGCGTTACCGCCATCTAAGTTAGCGATACCGATTGCAGCACCATTACCAGAGAAACGTACCGCAGCATTCGTATCAGCCATTGTTAATGTGGTTGCGTTAATTGTTGTACCAGACATCTCGAAGTCAGATCCAGCACCGATTGAGATCGTTGCGATACCATTTGTACCACCAACTGTACCAGCAAGCACAGTTCCTGAGAAACCAGCACCAACTGAGATCACACCAGTACCCGCACCATCACTATCGATAGATGTTGCATTAACATCAACGTTAGATGCACCAATGATTAACTCACCAGTACCTTCTAATGTGATTGCACCAGCGTTGAATGTACCAGCTGTTCTAACATCCATGTCAGCAGCGTTTGCAACTGAAATACCTGTGATACCGTTTACGGCACCAACTGTTGAACCAGCACCGAACACAACAACTGTGTCAAGGTCTAATGAACCCGCAGCACTACCGTCTGAATCAATTGCACCAGTAAATGTTGAACCAGCGCCAGTGAATTGTAGAACTGAACCAGTTGCACCTTGTAATGTAACGTTGTCAATATTGTTAACCGTACCAGAAAGTGTTGCTGTGAATGTATCAGCAACTTCCATTGTAGCAATAGAGTTGTTTCCACCCACATTACCAACAAAAGTAACATCACCATCAAGGTCTAATACACCAGCCGAACCGCCTGTGCTATCAACTGCACCTGTTACTGAAACAGTTGCACCAGTAAGGTTTAATTCGCCATCTACTGTAATAGCAGTTGCATCAACTGTTGAACCACCAACGATTAAAGTATCAGTTGCCTGAACATCAATTAAACCAAGTGATGCAGGTGCTGTACCAGCATTCCCAGTAATTGTGTATGTTCCAGCATTAGATCCTGTTCTGAAGGTACCTTCACCATCAGCACCACCAATAACGTTACCAGTTACTGTGTTACCATCAGACTGAAGTGTTAATGTTGATGTACCGCCAAGAAGAACGTTTGTCGCATAGATGTCACCATCCATATCAAAGCTAGCATCAGTATCAGTAGCACCAACTGTAACAGATGTTACTTCTTCGCCAGCAACCGCTGTACCAATATTACCTGTGAATGTTAAGTCACTATCAACTGTTACCAAACCAGTTCCACCTGCTGCAGAAGCAACATCACCAGTGAAGGCCTGAGCGGCACCACCAGCAAAAACAATCCTACCAGTACCGTTCAAAGTAACAGAATCAATTTCAATTGCCGTTGCCGCTGCACCAAATTCTGCATACACGGATGTTGCAACGTCCATCGTTGCAATTGAATTACCAGAACCTACAGTACCATCGAAAATTGTATCTACATCAATGTTTAAGTTACCAGCTGAACCACCAGTACTTGCGATATCACCTATAATTGTTGTCGCCGCCGAAGCAGAGACTTGCAACGTACCATCAAGAGTAATGTTTGTTGCATCGATAATTGTACCAGCACCTGTGAAGTTTAATGTATCAGCTGTTGTAATATCTAATGAAGCGATACCATTTGTTCCACCAATGTTACCATTAAATGAAACTGTACCATCACCATCAACTGTTACCGCACCATTACCGTCTGTATCTTCAATACCGTTAGCAGAAACAACCGAAGAACCAGCACCTAAAGTAAGAGCACCACTGCCTTCCAACGTGATATCATCTGCATTAACTGTCCCTTGGAATTCAACTGAACCAGCTGTATCAACAGTAACTGTCGCTAAGTTGTTATTACTACCAACATCACCAAAAACTGTAATGTTAGCGCCATTAATGTCTAAAATACCAGAGTTATCAGATGAATCGATATCGCCTGTGTAACTTGCGTTAGCGCCATCGAGTGCCAATGTGTGACCAGTTGTTAGGTCAGCACCTGTTGCAACAGTAATTGCAGCAGCACCACCACTGAATGTTGTCGTACCAGCACCATCAAGATCCAAAACTTGGATATTAATTGTTGTACCAGATAATTCAACAGCGCCACCGCCAGTAACATCTAACTCACCAATAGCGTTTGATGCACCGATAGTACCAGCAATCGTTGTCGTGCCAGCAACCGTAACGGTACCATTACCAGGAGCGCCCGAATCAATGTCACCATTATAACCAGAAACATTTAAAACCAACTCAGAATCAGCATCAAACTGCGTTGAGCCCAATGAAATTGAAGCACCATTAACTGTTGTAACGTCACCAGCATTCGCCATTGTGATAACACCAGATGCGCCCAAACGGTGAGCCTCAGTGTCATCACCAAGTGTTAACGTGTGCGCCCCTGTACCTTCAAATGTGAAGTTAATCGTATCTGGTTCATCACCCGCAACACTACCATCTGCAACAACCGCACCCGTCATGCTAACAGCAACTGCATTTGCATCCACACCAATATTAAATGTAACAACATCAGCATTTGTCGAAGCACTCGGCCCCTCAGCACCATCAATTGATACATTAGCAGCATCGCCCAATGCAACAGATGAATCAAATGTGAAAATCAAAGGAGTGGCGTTCCCTGAATTATCCGCATAAACAATAGTATCAGTATCATCTAAAGTAGCACCTACACCACCGTCGACACCACCTGTATTACCGCCATTTGTAATCGTCTCCTCAGCAGCATAAGTATTGTTCGTTGCACCAGCCGAAAGTGCAAGAGCGATCGCAGCAACCGATACGCCGTATTTGAATTTAGAGAAAGTCATATTTATAAGTCCTTTTTAATATGGTTAAAGTGAACGAAATTTTTAATTTAAAAACCCAATTTTGAGCAAAGTATAAGAAGCCCAGAATTAAATTCAAAGTAGACATTAATATGGTTCAAAATAAAAAATGAAGCGCGTGACATTTTTATCACGCAAGAAGAATGGATAAGAACTATCCTTTTGAAAAGTTATCACAATTTTAAAGAATTACAAATTGAAACTTTAAAATATTATTTTTTACCCCCCCCTCTTTAAACAAAAAGAAACCCCTTCAGGAAACTAATCTTGAAGGGGAACGTTTAGGAGATAACTTTTAAAAAACTACCATTAACCGACATGGATAAATGGCACATCAAACACATGGGTTTGATTATCTGTTGTAAAAAATGTAACCAAGGCCATTGATGAGGAGGCAACGAGATTGCGAAAATTTTCTGCAACTTCGATATCAAGCATAACCGTGTCTTCACCCCCTTGGTTACTGCCCTCATAATTGAAGATAAATGAGCCCGTATCTTTATAAAACTCAACAGAGCTTATCGGGGCTTCTAATGTTTCTTCACACGCAAAAACAATGCGCCCATCATTCGTTAAAATTACCTCTGCCTTCATACTAACCCCTTAATAAATTGCATTACATTTTTAGGCTTTTCATGCCCATGCCCTCTATGCGACGAACAATCCTCACTCACAACAGGGCGAAGTGTCTTTGTTTCCAAATCATGCGCCAACTCATTTGGGCAATAATCTGGTGTATCCACGCCATGCTCGACTTCCATTTCATGCGCCATATCATGCGGATGATGATGTAACGCAAACTCCCATCCTAATTCGCCCAGGACCTTATCTTCAAAGCGTTCATGGCGCTCATGTAAAGCATGTCTTTTTTGTAAAAGGCGTTGAAATTGTCTTTGTCTGAATTGTGCTTCTTGCTGTGCCACAATATGAGCCGGCATATTTTTACCAGAGCTTACAGGCCAAAATCCTAAGCCATCATTATGCACACCAAATTCCTCAGGCGTTTCTTCTAAATCACTTAAAACCATCGCTTTAAGTTTTTGCGCAGGTGTTTCATTTAATTGACCAGAGATTACCGCTGATTCTTGCCTTAATGTATCAACCGATTTAGCGATGACAGTGCTTTGACCACTGGCAAGCGCTTTCTTTAATTCTTCTAATGCTGCTGAGTTCTTTTGCTCTAATTGATTCACAGTCTTTGTTTCCCCTATATTTAAGTACAATTTTCCCGCTCCATCGAAGCCGTTGATGGATTTTTTTTCGAGAGACTTAACCTCTTTTTTTTAATTTTTCATTAACTAATTAGATAGTACCACAAGATTCGCTGAAATGCAAATTTTTATGACAAACTGATGACGATTCTTTACAAAAATATCTCCTTTTTTAAAATTAAAAGTCTTGAAACGATTAAGTTGAGTAACATTAAGCTCTAAATGCTAATTTTTATTGACATAATAATATTGGTGTTCTATTGTGCGGGCAATTAATTTTAAACGGTTTAGCGAAAGATAGCTTTATGCAACTCACACCAGATGAACTAATCGATATCCTCCTTCAAAAGCCAGGCCGCATTACCGCAGGTATTTTGGATAAGCGTAATCCTTTACAAAAAATGCGTGATGACGCTTTGGCTATAAAGACAACAGATACTACTCACTACGGTAAGGGGTTGGGATGGCCGCGTTGGAAACAAGAATTTAAGAAGAATTTTATGCATGAAGCATGGGATAAAGTTCCAGTTGAAGAGGAAAGTAACCGTTCTTTGAAAAAAGCTTTAAGCGAGCTTCGTTATATTGGCTATGAGGGGCAAAAAATTGATGAAATAAGATCTGCCTGTATTCGCTTTTTCTTACGTTATTACAGCAATGGGGATACAGACCTATTGGAAATGTCAAAAGAAGAACACCGCGGATACTGGGCAACAGATTATAATGATCGCGCTTTTTTGGGTAATGCCCTGATTATTGCTTTAAATGACGTTCGCCCTAACTATCCTGACTTAACGATTGAAGATTACTATTCCTCTGATAACTGTGAAATCTTGAATGTAATAACACAATCCCCGATCAATGAAGTTATCATTGAAGAGAAATTTCGATACTTTATGAGACTTTATATTAAAAGCCGAAACGAGGGCAGAGGATCAATAAATCTTTTAAAACCAGAAAAACCGCAAAAAATAGGCCGCGTAAAGCCTGCATTATAAAATCAACTTTATAATTTTTTAGATCCTAGGCTTGATAATTGAGTTGTTTTTCCTATTATAATACCCATGGAACAAACACAAAGCAAAGATACCCAAACCGCTTATGAAGACCATCCCGATAAAGGCATGGTTATTGATAAACTTGAAGAACTTGGCATTCAGTATAAAATTTTTGAGCATGAGCCCGTCTTTACGGTTGAGCAAGGCTTACACCTTCATGACATTATCCCTGGTGGGCATTGCAAAAATCTTTTCTTAAAAGATAAAAAAGGTGAGCTTTGGCTCATCTCTGCGATTGAGAGTACTAAGATTGATCTAAAAAAGATCGAGCCCCTTATCGCCTCTGCGCGCTTATCTTTTGCATCACCTGAGCGATTAGAAGAAAATCTAAAAGTCAAGCCAGGCTCGGTAACCCCTTTTGCCCTTATCCATGATGAGTATAATAAAATCAATGTTATCCTGGATAGCAATCTCTTTGATTATGAGCAGGTAAACTTTCACCCGCTTCACAATCATGAGTCCTTAATGCTAACACCGAACGACCTTGTCCTTTATATTAAAGCCGTCGGGTATCAGCCAAAAATCGTAGACCTCTCAGGCAAGAGCTATTAAAGAAAACGCCCTCTAATTTTATTTACCATAATTTTTAATAGATTTTTCAAATTTATTATGGTAATATTGTAAAAAAATATTAAGGGGCAGGCATTTTGAGTAAAAACGACAGTAAAATTTCTAAATCTTTAGCAAAGTATAAAAGGCAAGTTCTTAACCATGTGCTTGAGACGTCGCCTGATCATTTAGAAATCTTTGAAAAATTCTTAGAAAACCCAAATAACATCAAAATGATTAAAAAAATGGCTCTTGCAAATGCGCGAGCTAGTTTTTCTGATGAAGTCAAAGTTATGCGCACAGGGCAAGCCGTTAATTCTGTTGCAACAGGTGTTATTGAGGCCAATTTAGGCTTATTTGATTTTGCCAAGTCCGAAGTCGAAATTATGAATTACAAAGAAGAAGAATGTAACAAGCAGATGCAAAGCATTGTTGGCCTTATGGTGGCAACGATTAAATCTGGCAAGAATTCAATTGATACAAGTCTTTTAACAGATGGCAGCTTTAAAGCAGATGCGTTAAAAAATTTTGAAGATAGCTGGAAAGAGGTTATGGATAAGCATGTTGCAGCAAACCACAAAAAACATTTTTTGAATTTTTATAATCAGCATTCAAGACCACAGCCCCGTACTGGACAAATTCTAATTGCGGCTAAACCACGAAGCCATAAAGTGCACATTATGAGCTCAAGCCATTTAAGACCAAGCAGAATGAAACATCACAATCCTGCATATGCGGCGTTCATTTAAAATTTAAACAATCCACATTTGATAAACCAGATTTTTATTATCAAGCCCTTGATCTAAAACAAGAGATACCTATATCTTTTTTAGAAACAAAGTTTAATTGATGAAAAATGTGAGAAAATGGCAAAATTACAAAAAGAAATTGATGATTTTCCAAATAATCTTCGCTTATTTCCTTTAAGCAATGTCTTATTGTTACCCAACGGGAATCTTCCTTTAAATATTTTTGAGCCACGTTACATTGAAATGGTTGATGATGCTTTGCGCACAGATCGCCTGATCGGTATGATCCAATATGCACCCCATGCAAAAGAGGGTGATGCCGACCTTTATAAGATTGGCTGTGCAGGTCGTATTACCTCTTTTGAAGAAACCGATGATGGGCGCTATATCATTAATTTATCTGGACTATGTCGCTTTGAAATTAATGATGAGTTAGACACCATCAAACCTTATAGGCAGTTTTCTGTTACATGGGATAAACATCACAACGATCTATCAAGCCAAGATGCTTATTTTAAGAATAGAAATGCGGTGTTAGATTCCTTAAAGCAGTATTTTGAACGTCAAAACATGATTTGTGATTGGGAGGTTGTGAAACAAACAACTGATGCAAAATTAATCACGCTCTTATCAATGATTTGCCCTTTTTCAGCCCATGAGAAACAAGCCCTTTTAGAAGCAGACACACCATGTTGCCGTGCTGATATGCTTTTTTCTTTGCTTGAGATGGAAGCGATACTTGACTGTAACCTAAAAACAGACCAATCTAAACACTAATTTTTTTTAAATAGAATAGAGAAAGTTTTTTTATGGGTTACACGGAAAGCGCTTGGTTTTTCAAGTCCGATGGCAAGGCTGAAAAAATGGATATTCCCAAGCTTAAAGAAAATATTGAAACTGCCTTTTCAACATCATCATTTATTTGGCTTCATTTGGACTTTACCAAAAGTTTAAGTGCGGAGATGATGCATCTCTTGCGTTTAAGCCCTGCTGTTAAAGACACGCTTTTATCACAAACAACGCGCCCACGTTTTGAAAATGTTGATGATAATTCGTATCTTTTGGTTTTGCGCGGTGTGAACTTAATTGATCCAGACCATCCACATGACATGATTTCTTTGCGCTGTTATGCTTCAAAAGACATTTTGATTACAACTGGCCACCGCCAGCTGAAAACAATTTTAGAGATTTCAGATGCGATTGAAAACGGCGAAAAAACATTTACAAACCCGCATCATATTTGTGCTGAAATCGTGAAAAAATTAGCCGAAAAAATGGCACCTGTCTTTGCCGAGATCGAAGATGAGGTTGATGATTTTGAGCTTCTTAACCTTAATCAAGATGCAAATAGTGCGGATTCAGGGTCTAGAAAATATATAAAAGATTTAAGGCTACAAACCCTTCATTTACGTCGCTATATTTTCCCACAAAAAGAAGCTTTGGTGCAGTATTTAGACTTTCTAAACCGTGTGTTTGGTTTTGGCGAATATTATGAAGTTAAGCAATCTATTGATGACCATAGGCGCTATATTGAAGATATTGATCTTACACGAGAACGCTTAAACCTTCTCGATCAAGAAATCGTCGCCCTTATTTCTGAGCGCATGAATAACAATCTTTATGTTCTCTCAATCGTCTCCTTGATCTTCCTTCCCCTTGGCTTTTTAACTGGCTTATTCGGAATTAATGTGGGTGGCATGCCGATGACAGAAGATGATATGGGCTTTTGGATTGTTTGTATAATTTGCGCAGTTTTAGCTATTGTTCAATTTATCTTCCTTGTAAAGATGGGCTGGATCAATTGGGGCGGTAAACCACCATTGGAGAGACAAGATCATGAGTAATGAGCAATCAAAAAAAGAAGAAAAACGTATCCCGCGCTATTTATTAGAAGTGCTTGCCT
Organism: Rickettsiales bacterium; assembly: GCA_002720935.1. GTDB lineage: Bacteria > Pseudomonadota > Alphaproteobacteria > Micavibrionales. The sequence goes on from PBIV01000059.1 coordinate 20,608, forward strand.
GCCCCGTCACTAAGACAGATCTGATTTATGAGCCAGACAATAATCGCTTGATCAGCAAGAGCGCAGGCCTTATTTTTGAGATTAAAGATGGTGTTCCAGATATGCGTGTTGACCATGCAAAGCCTTATCATGATGAAGGGGATAAGTAGCTCAGATGTCTACCCAGTCCGCCAGTAAAGATCAAGCGCCTTGGCCGCTCTCTATTCAATATTCAAAATCTAAAAAAAGATTATTTGTAAGCTATGATAATGGGCAAGAGGTTTCAATTACGGCTGAACGCCTTCGTGTTGAATCCCCCTCTGCAGAAGTACAAGGTCACCACCCAAGCGAGAAAAAAATCATCAAGAATAAAGAAAATGTCACAATCACAGATATGCAGGCGGTTGGGAATTATGCCGTACGCCTAATTTTTGATGATGGGCATTCAAGCGGGCTTTATACATGGCCATATCTTTATGAATTAGCCCAAAAGCAATAAAAGAGACAGCATCATGAAAACTATTTTGAAAATCGCTATATCTCTGGTTTTTCTCTATGTTTTCTTATGTTCTTTACTGTTTATTTTTCAACGAGACTTGCTCTATCATCCTGCCAAAGAAAAGATTGTGATCGAGCCGCACTTAAAACAATATGGCGGTGAGTTTACGTACCAAGTAAATGGCATACCGTTTAAAGGACACCTCTTCCCACCTTTAAAAGAAAATGGCTGTCTGTTTATCTACTTTCATGGCAATGCGCATCATGCAGGCTCAAGATTTGATGATATTTCAATCGTAATGAATGAAGGCCATGGCTTTTTCATGCCTGGATATCCAGCTTATGGAGAGAATGAAGGAGAACTATCAAAAGAGGCGATTTTGAACGCTGCGCGTTCCTCGATCACGGCTATTTTAAAAACAGGCTTAATCAAGGAAGATAAAATTATTTTAACTGGGGAATCTCTTGGCACTGGCGTTGCAACGCAAATGGCGACCGAATTTAACAGTGCGGGCCTTATCTTAAAATCCCCTTATTACAGCCTCAGCGAGACAGCAAAATACCATTATCCAATTTTCCCCGTTGAAACCCTTTTAAAAGATAAATTTGAAGTTGGCCCTCTCTTAAGTCAAGTTGATGAGCCTTTGTTTATCGCCCATGGCGGCGAGGACAGAGTAATCCCATTGTCCCAAGCCTTGAAAAGCTATAAAGCCCATCAGGGCAAAAAACAAATGATGACATTAGAGACAAGCCATCATAATGATATCTATTGGCAGAATTTCTATCCGCAAGCAATTGGCTTCATAAATGATGCCAATGAAAAAGATTAAAACAAAACTTGCGCCCTTTTTAAAACAATGCTATCAATTTTAATCTGATTCTTTTCAGTTTAAGAATCACACCTATCTTACAGACTTTAAATAAAAAATTATAAATAACGAAGGTTTGATAGTTTCTTTTAATCAATAAAGAAAGAGAGCGCTTTTATGCCTGGATCTAAAGATTTTCAAAATTTACAAATTGGCCCAAGACAGGTCCTGCTTCTTGCTGGGATGCTGATTTATGATGTTGCTGAACACCCGACATCACGCGTGCGCCAAAGCCAAAAAACAAACTTAGAAAACTATAAACAATTTGGAAACCATATCTATCGTGATATTGGAATGATGGGCGTTATTCAAATGAGTGATGAGGAAGTCAAAGAACTTCTTAATGAATGTGCAACTGTTATTTCTAGCTTAAAGGACAAATATGGCGATGCGGCAACAGCACGTCAAAAAATGTCACTTGATGCTGCAAGAGGTGCTTGCCTTCTTCGTATTCAATGGATTGATGCAGGCATCAGCCATTTCAAGAAGAATGAATTAACAGGTGCAGAATCGATCATCACAATTGATAATCGTGAAATTCCACATGATCCGACAAAGCATGATTATTTAACTCTTGTCTCTCCGCGCATGGAATTTGAAGTCATCGCGACTGACAGACTTAAAAAAGAAGATGATGAGGTTGAGCCAGAAAGCAACACACCAAGCGCATCTGAAAAGAAAAGATTCCGCAATCCATTTAGAAAACGCGATAAGAAAAACAAGCTTTAATCTTGTTTTATAATTTAAGTATTTATAAAGGCCCTTCTTAAAATTAGAGGGGCTTTTTTATAGTCGGTTTATTAGATAAAGCGCGGGATTTTTATATCTCTATGGCAGTAAACATTCATTATAAGCCCAAAAGAAATCATAGAAGTTAACATCACAGTTCCCCCATATGAAATCAGCGGTAATGGCACCCCAACAACTGGCATTAAGCCCATAACCATGGCGATATTAATAAAGATATAAAGCGAGAAATTAATCGTTAAGCCGAGCGCTAAAAGACGACCAAAATGATGCCGTGCTCGAAGCGCAATTAAAAACCCATAAAGAAAAATAAGCGCAAATAAACCAAGCAATACAATACCGCCCGTTAGCCCCCACTCTTCCGCCAATAATGTAAAGATAAAGTCAGTTTGTTTTTCTGGTAAGAAATTTAAATGGCTTTGTGTGCCTTTTAAAAACCCTTTACCACCAATCCCACCTGATCCAAGGGCGATTTTAGACTGCATAATGTGATAACCAGAACCAAGCGGGTCAGCCTCAGGATTTAGAAAAGTTAAAATGCGTTTTTTTTGATATTCATGTAAAAATTGCCAAGCAATAGGAATAGAAGCAAGGGCAATAACGCCCGCCCCTACAAATTTCCACCAGCGCACACCGCCTAAAAACATTACAAGCGTGCCCCCAACTGCAATCATGAGAGCGGTTCCCAAATCAGGCTGTAGTAAGACCAAACCAACAGGCGCCCCAATAATCAGCATCGGAATAATCAAAGCGCGCCAACGCTTCACTTCTTCTAGTGCGATTGAATGATAATATTTTGCGAGTGCCATAATGACACCAATCTTCATAACTTCAGATGGTTGCAAACGGATAACCCCTAAATTAATCCAGCGTTGCGCCCCCATTCCTATATCGCCCATAATCTCCACAGCGAGGAGTAACATAAACGCCACGAAATAGGCTGGATAGGCAAGCCTAAACCAAACCCTAAGATCGATTAGCGCAATCGCAATCATCGGGATTAAGATAATAGCAAAACGGATAATATGGCGCTCTGCCCATGGCTGAGCCGTGCCCCCGCCCGCTGAATACAGGGCTAAATACCCGATACCTGCGACAAGAATAATCAGCAAAACCAACCCCCAATTCATTGAGCGCAGTTTTTCAGATAGAGGAATATACCCTTCTCTTGTACTTAGCGATGATGAAACACCAAATAGCATTGTTATCCTTTTTTCAAATCACTTTCTTTTTTAACATTCATTGTCATGGCTTTGGTTAATAAATTGCGTGCAATCGGGGCTGCTGCTGCCGATCCACTTTCCCCGTGCTCAACCACAACCGCACATACATAATCTGGGTTTTTCAACGGCGCATAGCCAACAAATAAAGCATGGTGGCGCAATCGCCATGGTAAATCTTTTTGACTAAAACCATCAAGGCGATCTTGGCGACTAATCCGTCTAACCTGCGCTGTTCCCGTTTTCCCACCAAAAAGTAGATTTGGATTTTCATTCATATGACGGTGTGCCGTGCCTTGTGTATGGTTAACCGCACGCCTCATGCCTGTTCTGATCAAATCCAAATGTTTTTGATCCACATCCAAGCGTGGCCAGTTTTGATGCGGCGCTTGAACAGGTACACGCCCATTCACTTCTTTTAAAATTGACGGTCTTACCGCAAACCCACCATTAACAAGTCGTGCCGTCATTGTTGCCAATTGTAACGGTGTGCTTTGCAAATAACCCTGCCCGATTGAGGCCAAAACGGTCTCTCCAGTGCGCCATGTTTGACCGTGATGGGACAGCTTCCATTCTTTTGTTGGTACCAGACCCGGTCTGACATTGGCAATATCAAGCGGTAAGATTTGTCCAAGCCCTAAGCGTTTAGCCATATTGGCAATATTTTGAATACCGACCAAAACAGAGATTTCATAAAAGAAAACATCACAAGATTGTGATAATGCCTCAACCAAATCCATACGCCCATGGCCTTGCTTTTTCCAACAGTGGAAACGGTGATCCGCCATATCCAAATGGCCGGGGCAATAAAATGTTGTATTGCGATCGATAACGCCTGCTTCTAACGCCGCAAGTGCTGTTACCATTTTAAAGGTTGAACCAGGGGGATATTGCCCTGCGATTGCCTTATTGGTTAGCGGTTTTGCAGGATTATTTAACAAACGCTCCCAATCATTGGCTGAGATTCGCGTTGAAAACATATTGGGGTCAAATGACGGGCTTGAGGCAAGCGCATAAAGCGCGCCATTATTCGCATTCATCACAACAGCAGAGGCGCTTTTTTCCTGATCCAGTTGCTTTTGTGTATAGGCCTGAAAATCGGCATCAATTGTTAAATCAACCGTAGCCCCCTTTTGACCAAAGTCTTTTTCTAAGGTGCGAACAATGCGCCCTCTGGCATCGACCTCTTTTTTAACGTTTCCCGCACGCCCCCTTAAAATCGGGTCAAGGGCTTTTTCAATGCCAGTCTTCCCAACACGAAAACCCGGCACGGCTAAAACAGGGTCGCCTTGATCAAGCTCGGTTCTATTGACCAATCCGACATAGCCGATAAGGTGGGCTGTGGCTTGATCTTTATTATAACTCCTGATCTCGCCCTCCTCGATAAACAGTCCTGGCAATTCTGGTAAATGAACTTCCACTTTTGCAACCGCGTCCCAATCCAGATTTTCTTTAACCTGAACAGGAACAAAACGTCTTACCTTTGATAAATCATTTAAGGTACGATCAATCTCATGATCTTCTAACTCAACGATTTGGCTTAATTTTTCTAATGTTTTTCTTGGGTCTTCTGTTTGTTCAGCGACGATATTTACACGGAAATTTTGTTTATTATTGGCAAGAATTTTGCCATTTCTATCCCTGATAAGACCTCTAGATGGAGCCATTAAATTCACATTAATACGGTTTTGATCAGAAAGTGTTTTATATTTCTGGGCTTCTTTGACCTGAAGATAGCCAAGCCTTGCGCCTAAAAGCCCCAAAAAACCAAGCTTACCCGCCCCGATTAAGAAAGCGCGTCTTGAAAAGGTTTTATATCGATCCTTATCTCTCTCTAACATAAAAATTAAGACTTCGTCCTTTATTAGCTTTTTTAAGCCACAAATTTATGAATTCGCATTAATATATAAGCGATTAATGGATAAAACACACAGCTAAATGCAAAGAAAATAATATAGCTTACAATCGGCATAATTGCGACAGAAATCGCCGAGATTATTCCCCACTCGATCAAGAGCTTCACACCACATAACAAACAAAAACAGAGCCATTGCACCGTAAAGCTTTGCGCCAGTAAAAAGCGCCTTTGTTTTTTAACCACCAAAAACGCCATAATATGAATGATCGGGCTTAGACCCACAGCCGCCCCATGAATAAGATCAACGGTCAATGTTGTTAAGAAGATCAGTGCAATTGGAAAAAAATCTGGCCTATAAATCGCCCAAAAATAAACAAAGATCAGCAATATATCAGGGCGAATAAACCCTAAACTTGGGATCGGCATCTGCATGACAGAGATAAACGTGCCCAATACTGCCAGAAAATAAGGCAGTATGAGCTTTATATACCCAGCAAGATCAAAACTTTGTCGCTTCATAATGCTAGGCAGTATAATAAAAAACTATCAATTTAGGTAGTGTTTAATCCACAATGACTAAAATACATATAGGGTGTGATCTTACATAGCGTCCATATCTTGCCCTAAAAGTTTTAAAGTTGCTTTGTGTCTTAGGTGTTTCATACGATTTGTTGCAGGAACACCTGTTTTTATAGGCTTTTGCTGTAATTCAGGAAACACGATATTTTTATCAGAGACAGATATGACAACCATATTGCCGCCTTTTTCCACTCGAAGCTCATCACTACTTTCTGAAAAAGCAATATATCCATCATCCGGCTCAATAAAGCGAATACCATTTGGCTTAGAAGAATCTTTAATAGCTAATTTATGTCCAGGCTGCACATCACATAGTTCTGCCAGTCCTCTGGTTTCAAATAATCTTACGATCTGATCTCTATCTTTGGGCTCAATACTTACACGCCCTCTTACCATGCCGCCCCCATCTTTTGGTTTTGCTTTAAGGCCAACCTCATTATAAAGAAAATATGGTTTACCCATATTATTTCTTTTGACCAAATAGCCCCTATCATCAATTTGGAAAGTGCCTTCTTCAACAGCTTGCTCAAGAGTAGTAACGGCGTTCATTACTTGATCTTTGTGAGGCTCGCTATAACCTTTAAAACCTCTCATAGTGGCGTTTTTAAAACCACGACGTATGCTCGTATTGTGCATAGTTTCTCTAATTTCAGTTTTATCTGGATCAAATGGACTAATCATAATTTCTGTTTTAAGTTCTGGAATTGGAACCCTTATATCATCTTGACTGACTTCTAGGTCTTTAACAAAGCCTTGGATATTATCTTTCCCTACACCAAAGTAACCTATTGTCTGATTTCTAAAATCATCTTTATAAACTAACTGATAAGGTTGCCCATCAATCTCGCCATACCTTTCGGCTTCGCGCTTTTTTCTTAGCAAGGCCCTATCTCCCAATCTTCTTGTTTGCTCAAATGAGAAAACATCTTGTTTAAAAATTTTATCAAAATCTGCTCTTGCCATATACCCTACTATTTCTATTTAATTTACATAATTATAACAAGCGGTGATTTGTTTCGTCAATAAAAATGCGAATAATAATTACACATATTAAAAAATTATATAATTTCATTACAAATTATCGAGCGTAGAATCTCCTACTTTGCAGACCATTTTAAAATTTAAAAAAACTAAATTTTTGATTTAAGGGTTGGTTTTGGTATATTAGAAGCGCCTTTGATAAGCCCCCATTTCTCAAACCCCTTTTTATCCATGCCAGTGACGCGGGTCTTACCTGGTTTTTGTTTTAAAACGGCTCCCGGATATAAAAACTGATGATTGGCAGGCACATCATCATCGCCCCAAACGCATTTTAGGCATATAGGCTGATTAACAACCCCAACTAAGAGTTTTGCAGGCGGACTTTTCACAAGCGCTTGATCGCCATATTTTGAAATGACATCATAGCCATTTGCCTCCAAATCATCAAACATCAGACGTCCACCGTCCTTAGAGGTCGGCACGTAGGTGTCTTCAACACCATTGATAAATAAGGCTTCGCCAATCTTGGCTTCTCTAGGGTAGGTCTCCAAACCGTTTGCAAAGCGTTGCAAGCCAAAGATTCCTTTTTCACAAACACGGATAACTTTTGTTGGTTTCTTTTGATAAAGAGGTGCTTGCTCAAAATCAAGCTTAGAGACATCCAAGACAGGACACATATTGCCCTGTGGATCCCGTCTAAACTCGCCTGTAAAGGTAAGCTTAAAATCCTGATCATTAAATTCTGGTATAACACTATCCATAGATAATGATTATACATAAAAAATGAGTATTTTTGCTAGTAAATTCGAATGAGGGACGGTTTTAATTAACTTTTCGGTTAAGACCAAAGTCAACAATTTGAACATAATCTAAGTTCTGCATATCGGCAAATAAGCGCACGAAAACTTGATTATCCGTAATTTCTTCAACAACACCGACCGGCACACCACTTGCGAAAATGCCACCTTGACCCGATGTCATAACACGATCACCAATAGAGAGCTCAACACCGCGTGCAACGTGATCAAGTTCAGGTGTTTGTGTATTATTCCCTGCTAAAATTGCACGGACTTTTTTATTGCCAATATAAACAGGAATGCGTGAATTGATATCAGTTGCCATTAAAATACGAGATGCCTTATCGCCAACATCGGTTACACGACCAACCAAGCCTTCAGGCGCAATGGCTGCGTGATTTTCTTGAACGCCATCTTTTGTACCAGCTGGTGTTAAAACAGTTTTCAAAAACGGTGCTGTTGGATCGGTAATAATGCGCGTTGTGATGAATGAACGCTCTGGCATATCAACCATATTGACAAGCCCTTTTAGCTCTTCATTCTCAACCTTCAAGCTAAGCGCCATTTGATACCATTTGCGAAGACGCTCATTTTCAGCACGAAGATCCTTATTCTCTTCAACGGCTTGAACAGTTTGTGCAACATATTCAACCGATAAAGCGGCATTTTTGAGCGGTGTTACAACCGTGTTAAAAACAGGCGCTGTTGCATCCGCGATCATCACACGCATCTTTGCTTCAAAACGGTCATTAATTGTGGTCGCAAGGAAAATAAGGGAGGCTAAAATAAGGAAGAATAAAGGCGCCATTTTTTCACCCCAACGCTTTACCTTTGCTGTAATAACAAAAGCTTTTGATGGCTGTTGGTGCGCTCTTCTTTTTTGGCTAAAATAGCTCAATAAAGTACCCTCTTCTTAATATGGTTTTTTAAAAAACCAAACGACACATATTTTTCTTTAGATTGTGGAGATGGTTTATCTCACATTATGATTCGTTTTTCAAGTATAGCATGAAACGAATCCCCAAAAGAAACCCCTTTTCCACAAAAAAATTGCAAATACCCCCAAATAATCTCATTTTTGGTAAAAAAGCCGTATGAGATTCATGGTTTGTTTCTTTTTAAGTTATGAGTAAGAATCCACCAAGACAGAGCGAAGCGTATCAACTTCCTCTAAGGCGCGCCCTGTTCCAAAGGCAACGCATGATAATGGATCATCAGCGATTGAAACTGGTAAGCCCGTTGCATAACGAAGAACATAATCCAAATTACGTAAAAGTGATCCTCCACCTGTTAAAACAATGCCCTTATCAACAATATCTGCCGCCAATTCAGGGGCTGTGTGCTCTAATGCTGTTTTAACCGCTTCAATGATCTGACTTACACATTCTGCTAAACTCTCAGAGATCATGCGCTCAGAGATAACAATCTCTTTTGGCACACCATTCATCAAGTCACGGCCTTTAATCTCTAATGTTTTGCCCTCGCCTTCTGCAGGCGGGCAGGCAGAGCCAACCATTTTTTTAATTTTCTCAGCTGTTGATTCTCCGATAAGAAGATTTTGTGTGCGTCGAATATAAGCAATAATTGCTTCATCCATTTTATCGCCACCAACACGGGCAGAGCGCGCATAAACAATCCCGCCAAGTGAGATCACGGCAACTTCCGTTGTTCCACCACCGATATCAACCACCATTGAGCCTGTTGGCTCTGTCACAGGAAGGCCAGCACCGATCGCCGCTGCCATTGGCTCTTCGATCAACTCAACTTGGCGTGCTCCAGCACTTTCAGCTGATTCCTTAATCGCCCTTTTTTCAACAGCCGTTGATCCAGAAGGCACACAAATAACCATTCTAGGCGAGGCAAAGCCACGACGATTATGAACTTTACGGATAAAGTGTTTGATCATTTCTTCAGCGACATCAAAATCAGCGATAACGCCGTCTCTTAAGGGGCGGATAGCCGTAATATTACCTGGTGTACGACCAAGCATCATCTTAGCCTCATCGCCAACGGCGAGAACCTGTTTTTTTCCACCAAAATTTGATATTGCAACAACCGAAGGCTCGTTTAGCACGATACCCTTACCGTTCACATAAACCAATGTGTTGGCTGTTCCCAGATCAATGGCCATATCGGCCGACATAAAACCAAAAAGCTTAGCAAACATAAAGCTTTGTCTCCCCAATTAAGAAGCTACTATTAAATATCCAATTCTCTTGATTTAGCATATATATCATTTTGAAAAATAAAAAGATATCGGAATCTTTTCAAAATCACATGAAAAAAAGCCCCAGTCTTTATCAGAACAAGGGCTTCAAATATGAACGGGAACTTTTATAAAAACTTCCAGCGCTAAAGACTATTTGCCTTTACCACGAGTTTTCTTACCACCCTGAACAGCTTTGTTACGAGGGTTCGTTTTATCAATTACGTATACGCGGCCTTTACGACGAACGATCTGACAGTTTTTACCGCGGCTTTTTAATGTCTTAAGAGAACTTGCTTTTTTCATCTCTAATCACCTTAAAATAAATCTTTTAATTAATTTGACCTTCAAACTCTTCAAAGGCCTTTTAAATCCAGCTATCTAAGCGAAATCACGAATTGCTTTTATATTCGTCATACCCATTATTGTCAAGGCTTAAATAACATAAATTTTATGAATCTTACAAAGAATCTTCACAAAAGCCCCTAGAACACATAAAAATAAGCCATTGGCGCCCAAATAAAGGCCGTTGTCAGTGTCCCTTTAACGATATGATACGCTATAAAAATTCTTAGCCAAAACCGTGCCTTTGGGTTTGTTTTAGCTTGTTCGATCAGCTCTTTAAATTTAAAGCCTCTAATTTTCTTTAAAACTGCAACCATATTTTAAATTATCCTTAAGCGCTCAATATTAATCGCCTTTGACGGCTAAATCAAATGCTTCCCATGGCAAACTTCCACAGCGTCTTCGAGTTGGATAATTTTGTAAAGATTGAAACGCTTTTAAATACTCAAATTCTTTTAAACTTGTCGGCAAATCAGCCTCATTTGATAAAAGCCATGCCTGATAGGTTTTTGATATTTCTTGACCTTGCTCGGTCGTTTTTTGTTTGAGGGTTTCTTCTAGCATTGTTGTTGATGCCTTACACAAAACGCATGCCTCAACCTCATAACCAACCTCATTTATAATGCCATCTTCTTCTTTCAAAGAGATCGTAACCTTGTCCCCGCAAAGACGGTTATTAACCGTACCTTTTAAAGAGCCATCAATGATTTTGTCTTGGTTCGCTTTTGCCCCATACTCGGCAATGACTTTATCATATAAATCTTCCATGATTATTAAAGCCCTCTTTTCTCAAAAAAAGCGATCACATCTTTTAACGCGTTAATAAATTTTTCAACATCACTTTCATCATTATAAAGCCCGACAGAGACCCTAAGTGAGCCAGATATGCCCAAACTATCAAACAGGGGCTGCGCGCAATGTTGCCCTGCACGAAGGGCTATATTTTTTGCCGCCATCATCGAGCCCACATCGTGCACATGTAGACCCCTTACTTGAAATGAGATAAGGCCGTGATGATTCCCCCCCAACATCTCTACACGCTCAATTGATGCCAGACCTTGCTTAATAAGCGCGATTAATTTCGATTTATATTCATAAACCTTATCCATGCCAATATCGCTTAAATAGGTAAGTGCGGCGCCCAAGCCAATTACCCCTTCAATATTCGGCGTTCCGGCCTCAAAACGATGCGGTGCTGGCAGATATGTAATTTTATCAAAGGACACATCCTCGATCATGTCGCCGCCACCAATAAAGGGGGGCATGTCTTTTAAAATTTCCTCACGCCCATATAAAACACCGATACCGTTGGGACCATAAATTTTATGACCGCTAAAGACATAAAAATCACAACCCATATCTTTAACATCAACCTTATTATCACTAACCGCTTGGCAGCCATCAATTAGGGTTACGGCACCGAACTCTTTTGCAAGCGCACAAATCTCTTTTACTGGATTGAGCGCTCCCAAAACATTGGATAAATGAACAATACTGACAAGTTTTGGTTTATGTTCAAGAAGCTTCTTAAAGCGATTTAAGTCTAATTCTAATTTTGAATTCAATTTAGTAACAAAAATGTTAAAACCGATTTCATCGGCTAATTGTCGCCATGGGACAATATTTGCGTGATGCTCCATTTCACTTAAAATAATACAATCATCAGCATTTAAATTGGCTCTTCCCCAACTTTGGGCAACCAGATTGATCGACTGAGTTGCGCTGGGTGTGAAAATAATTTCATTTGGACTTGGGGCTAAGATAAAGTCAGCAACTTGTGCTCTAACGCTCTCATATTTCATGGTTGCTTCAACACTTTTTGTATAAAGCCCGCGTGAGACTGTTGCATAATCTTTTTCTAAAAAGTCTTTTATCGCATTGATGACTTTAGCGGGGCGATGTGTCGTTGCCGCACTATCAAAATAGATATCATTTTGATTATTAATAATAAATGGGAAGTCTTTTTTAAAATTAGAGGTCATATCAGCGCTGCTCAATCGTCATTATTTTATTCATTTAGTGCCCCTTAATAAGGAGAAAAGATGAATCAATCAAACGTTAGTTTAAGCTGAAAAATCATCTAACCCAATATCAAAATTTTGAACACTATGTGTCAGCGCCCCACAAGAGATATAATCAACACCACTTGCCGCCACGGCCTCAATGGTCTCGGCCTTAATATTACCAGAAGCTTCTGTAATTGCATGACCATTAATAATTGTAACCGCTTGCTTTAGGATTTCTGGTGGCATGTTATCAAGCATGATCACATCAGGCCTGCAATCAAGCACATCATCCAGCTGATCAAGGCGATCAATTTCAATCTCAATCTTAACGAGCGGGCCCAGCTTTTCTCTTGCACTTGTTACCGCCTCTTTTAGTGAACTCATAAAAGCAATGTGATTATCCTTAATCATCACGGCATCATTTAAACCAAAGCGATGATTAACACCGCCCCCAACGCGAACCGCGTATTTTTGTAAAGCACGCAAACCTGGCAGGGTCTTTCTTGTATCAAGAAGTTTTGCCTTATGATTTGATATCAAATTTGTTAATTCATTTGTATAGCTTGCAATTCCACTTAAATGGGTCAAGATATTCAACGCCGTTCTCTCGGCCGCCAAGATAGAACGGGCATTGCCCTCAATCACAGCCAGAACATCGCCTTTTTTAACCAAATCGCCATCTTCCAGCCTTTTATCAAAAAGAACTGTATCATCAATAAATTTAAAAGCTTTACCAGCGATATCCAAGCCAGCAACACAGCCATCTTGCCTAGAGACAAGCGCAACCTTTCTTCTAGCGTCTTGATCAATAAAATAAAGACCGCTTAAATCGCCACTCAAACCCAAATCTTCTTCAAAGGCGCGCTTTAAAACATCTTGAATAATGTGATCAGGACAAGCCTTAATATCTTTAGCTAGCTTTTTTGGGGCTTCGTTTCTATTTAGTTTAACCAGTTCCATAGTTTAATCTCCTTATTCTTTTATGAGCGTGCTTCTTTTGGCTCATGGATGAAATAATCCTCTCTTGCAAAAAAGACCAGTTTTTCAATTGAGCGTAAATCCTTATCTCTGATTAATTCATCGATTCTACTGTCTTCAATTGTTAATGAATGTTCAAAGTTAGTTGAGGTTTGCGGGTAATCAACACGATAATGCGCACCGCGACTTTCGGTGCGTTTTAAAGCTTGGTTAATCATCAATTTCCCCAGCTCAAGAGCACTTAAAAAACTATATATATCAATATAATTATCAAAATTGTGATCTTGATTTTTATATCTTTCATAAA
>PBIV01000060.1 GCA_002720935.1 Rickettsiales bacterium
AAAGGCAGCACCAGAACATCACAGCGATGCGCCAAAGGATTTAGAGCCTATTCATGGGCTAAAAAGTCCGATTTTATAGATCAAGGAGGATGACATGAAAAAACCAAGTAAATATGTTTCAAAAAAACTTGATGAAAATGGTCATATTTCATGGAGCGAGGAAGAAAATAAAATCTGGCATGATCTTATTAGGCGCCAGCTCGATTATATTAAGGACAAGGCTTGTGATGAATATTTAAAAGGGCTTGATCTGATTGACTTACCTTTAGACCGTGTCCCACAGTTAGAAGAGATTAATAAGGTTTTGAGAGATCAGACAGGCTGGGAAGTATCGCCTGTGCCTGCATTGATCGGGTTTGAGAAATTTTTTAATTTACTGGCTGATAAGAAATTCCCAATTGCAACATTTATCCGAAATCGGGATGAGTTTGATTATTTACAAGAACCCGATATTTTCCATGAAATTTTTGGTCATTGTGCGATGCTTACCAATTCTGATTTTTCTGAATTTACACACACCTATGGCCTGCTTGGACAAAAGGCATCAAAAGAAGACCGCGTATGGCTTGCCAGATTATATTGGTTTACGGTTGAGTTTGGCTTAATCCAAACGGATAAGGGATTGCGCATTTACGGCGGCGGGATTTTATCATCGCCAAAAGAAACCGAATTTGCCATTCATTCTGACAAACCAGAAAGACGTCCGTTTGATCCAATTGAAGTTTTAAGAACGGCTTATCGTATCGATAAAATTCAACCCGTTTATTATATCATCAATGAAATTCATGATTTATATGAATTGGCGCATATGGACATTATGGACTTAATTAAACAGGCCAAAGAGCTTGGCCTATACCCAATAAAGGAGATTAACTAAATGACAAATTTAACCGCACAAAAATGTGAAGTTTGCCACACTGGCGATGAAAAACATGTCACGGATCAAGAGATTGAAACTTTCATGAAAGATTTGCCCGAATGGCAGATTGTTAATAATGAGGGCATTAAAATGCTAAGACGCGTTTTTGAATTTAAAGGCTATAAAAAAGCTGTTGCGCTCACCAATAAAATTGCGGATCTGGCGAACGAAGAAAAACACCATCCAGAGATTACTCTTGAATGGGGTAAAGTGACCGTGACGTGGTGGACGCATTCAATTAATGGTCTGCATAAAAATGACTTTATTTGTGCCGCTAAAACAGATGAGCTGGCATAAATTAATTAAAAATATTACGCTTTAAAATTCTTTGATAATCCATCCCATGTCTTAAAATAATCCTTTTGTAGATTAGGGCTTTCAACCGCTTGTTTTGTTGGGTGCATGATATATCGGCTTTCAAACATGAAGGCAAGTGCTCCTGATAAATAAACGGGTTTTTGATCCTCATTGATGGCGTCGTCATATGTTTTTTGGTCTGGTCCATGCGGGATCATTGAGTTGTGTAGGGATGAGCCACCTGGATTAAATCCGCCACTGGTTTTTCCCTCATACACACCATCGATGAGCCCCATAAATTCACTCATGATATTGCGGTGGAAATAAGGGGGGCGGAATGTGTTTTCTGCTACAACCCAGCGCGGTGGGAAGACGACAAAATCAATATTCGCCGTGCCTTCAATATGGCTGGGGGAAGTTAGAACAGTAAAAATCGATGGGTCGGGATGATCAAAATTAACCGCATTCAAGGCTTGGAATTGTGTTAAATCATATTTGTAAGGCACATAATTTCCATGCCAAGCCACCACATCTAAGGGCGAGTAATCCAGCGCACAAGAAAACAATTTGCCATTAAATTTTGCAATTAAGGTACATGGTTTTTCAACATCTTCAAAACAAGCGATTGGTGTTAAGAAATCACGCGGGCTTGCCATACCATTGGCACCGATTGGGCCTTTTTCAGGTAACATTAACGGCGCACCGTAATTCTCGCAAATATAGCCATTGGCCGCATTACTTTTCAGATCAACGGCAAATTTAATTCCTCTTGGGATCACAGCAATTTCATTGGGGGCAATGTCCAAAATGCCTAATTCTGTGTGAAGTGTTATTTGCCCTTTTTGCGGTACAATCAAAAGCTCGCCATCAGCATTGTAAAAATAGCGCTGTGTCTCTTTCATTGATGTATTACAATTATAGAGGTGGACTGCCAAGCCCGACCATTCATCGGTATTGCCATTGCCTGCAACCGTCCATAACCCATCAATAAAATCTGTTTTTTTGCTCGGTGTTGATAAGGGATCCCAGCGCATTGCATTGGGGCGTGTAAATTCTGAACCAAAGGGGGCAGATTTTAAATGATCATGCTCAAAGTGTTCAAAGACACCATGGGTAACAGAAGGACGCATTTTATAAAGCCATGTGCGCTTATTGCTGTGATTGGGTGCAGTAAAGGCAGAGCCACTAATTTGTTCTGCGTAAAGCCCATATTTTATTTTTTGCGGGGTGTTGCCTTTTTCAGGCAGGGCGCCTTCTAACGCTTCGCTTGAAAACTCATTTCCAAAGCCACTCATATAATTATTTTTATCAATATCTGCCATGATTATTCCCTTTTAAAAAAAACTGCTTTTATTAGAATACATCGAAATTTGATGAAATCCAAAAGAATAGGAAAAATTGACTTCGGGGCTTTTGCAAACCATATGAATTATTGTAATCAATCTAATTTTTAAAAATCGGATCATTTTTCTTGAAGAAGTTTTTTTTAATTTTCTTAATCATTATCTGTGCATCATCGGTGTATTTTTATAATGCTTATAACGAAAAAATACCCAATCGTTACGCGCCGTGGAAGCCGATAAAGCTTTATGAAAAGCCAAGCTTTTTAACCAAATATAAATTGGGCAAATTAAAAGATAACCCGCAAGCCTGCATGAGGGCTCTTGATGAAATACCAATTTCATATAAACCCCTTGATGATAGAGAGGTTGGTACGTGTGCTCTTAATAATCAAATTCATATTGAAAAATCACTCTTTCCTTATTCTGCTCCTGTTAAAGGAAATTGTGCGCTTATGGCAGCATTAATAGCGTGGGAGAAAAATGTCCTTGAGACCTTATCAAAAGACTATTTTGATCAGCCTGTAAAAATGATTACGCATTATGGGATTTTTTCATGTCGGAATGTCAGAGGCTCAAACAGGGTTAGCGAGCATGCAAAGGCCAATGCGATCGATATTGCGGCTATAACACTTGATGATGGAACGGTCATCTCTGTTTTAAAACATTGGGATGATGGCGGTAAAAAGGGGCAGTTTTTAAAAGCACTCCGCGATGGCTCATGTGATTACTTTAAAGGCGTATTGGGCCCTGAATATAACTCTCTTCACAATAATCATTTTCATTTTGATCTTGGCCCTTACAGAATTTGCCGATAATTAAGTAAAAAATTAAGGAACTTTTCCGCCTCTTTAGCTGTTGTTTTAATGAAAGACGATATTTTTTTAAAATGAGAGGCAAAATCATGAGTGATTTATTTTCCCCTGCAACAATAGGATCAATTGAAACAAAGAACCGCATTTATATGGCGCCTTTAACTCGCAGTCGTGCGCATAATGATACTGATGTCCCATCTGACTTGGCGATTGAATATTATGCACAGCGCGCAAGTTCAGGTCTAATCATCGCTGAAGCGACACAGATTAGTAAAATGGGTAAAGGGTATGATATGACCCCTGGTATCTATTCGGATGAACAGGTTTCAAAATGGAAAGAAATCACGGATGCTGTTCATGAAAAAGGCGGCAAAATCTTTTTACAATTATGGCATGTTGGACGCATCAGCCATAAAGATGTCTTGCCTGACGGTAAAGAGCCCTTAGCTCCATCTGCGATCAAAGCGGATACGAAAGTTTTTGTTGATGGCGAACAAATTCCTGCATCAAAGCCAAAAGCCATGAGTGTTGATGAGATTAAACAAACCGTAAAAGATTTTGGAAAAGCCGCTCTAAATGCTAAAAAAGCGGGCTTTGATGGTGTTGAAATTCACGGTGCCAATGGTTATTTATTGGATCAATTTTTCAAAGATAAAACCAATAAGCGTGATGATGAATATGGCGGATCAATAGAGAATAGAACGCGAATCTTGCGTGAAGTTATTGCCAGTGTTTTGGACGTGTTTGAGCCATCTCAAGTTGGCATCCGCCTATCTCCAACGGGCAATTTTAATGATATTTCGGATAGTGATCCTAAAGCTACATTCAGTCATGTGATCGATATTTTAAATGAGAATAAGCTTGGCTACTTACATATTGTTGAGCGTTTTCCAGGTATGGATGTGAGCAATATGGATCTTAAGATCTTGGAAAATTTAAGAGCCAAATGGGATGGGTTTTACATTGCTAATGGCGATTATGATTTAACAAAAGCGACAGATGCCGTTAAAAGCGGACATGCCGATGCCATTACATTTGGACGTCCATTTATTGCCAACCCAGATTTACCAAAAAGATTAGAACTTGGTGCGCCCCTTAATGAGCCAGATCAAGAAACATTTTATGGCGGTGGCGCCGAAGGCTACACAGATTATCCGTTTTTAGAAGAAATGGATAAAGAAGAAGCCGCATAATTTTCTTAAAACAAATAATTAATTCCCCCAAATAAATCAACATTAGAAGGAGATATTTAAAATGGGACAAGCACAATTAAAACAAAATGATAGAGATAGTGTAAAGACATATAACCCTGCAACGGGTGAGCTTTACAAAACTTACGCCCTGCATACAAAAGAAGAAGCAGATGCAATTGTCAATGATGCGCATAAAGCTTATTTGAGCTGGAAAAAAACGACTTTTGAAGAGCGCGCAAAAATTATTAATAAAATTGGCGATATTTTTGAAGAGCAAAAAACCGAATTGGCTCAAATGGTTACACGCCAAATGGGTAAGCCGATTGAACAAGCAGAAGGAGAAGTTGATGTTTGTATTGCTATTTGTCGCTATACGGCGAAAAATGGTGCAGATTTTTTAGCCGATGAAAAGCGCGAAATCGAAGGTGGTAAAAAAGGCATTATTACCTATCAACCGCTTGGCGTTATTTTAGGCATGCAGCCATGGAATTTTCCACTATATCAATGTGTACGCTATAGCTTGGCTGTGATTATGGCTGGAAACAGTACGGTCTTTAAACATGCAACAATTTGTTTTGAGACAGCCGAAAAAATTCAACAAATTTATGAACAAGCTGGTTTACCTGAGGACGTATTCAGTGTTGTTTATGTTCAAGATGAGACAGCAGATGAATTAATCTCACATGATAAGGTGCAAGGTGTTACTTTCACTGGTAGTGCAAAGGCTGGTAAAATCATTGCTAAAGAAGCTGGTGCCCATCTTAAAAAATTGGTTCTAGAGCTGGGTGGTAGTGACCCTTATATTATTTTAAAAGATGCAAATTTGGACGAGATCATTGATATCTGTGTTCAAGGACGCGTTAATAACGGTGGTCAGACATGTATTGCGGCAAAACGCTTTATTGTCGAAGATGAAATTTATGACGAATTTAAAGAGCGTTTTGTGAAAGCAATGAAGGCTGTAAAATATGGTGACCCTATGGATCGTGATAATGATATGGGGCCTTTGGCACGAGAAGATTTAAGAGAAACGCTTCATAAACAAGTTCAAGAAACAATTCAAAAAGGTGCAAAATGTTTGTGCGGTGGCGAAATCCCAAAAGATAAAAACGGATATTTCTACCCTGCAACGGTTTTAGAAGATATTCCAAAAGACAGCCCAGCTTATGATGATGAGCTGTTTGGTCCTGTTGCTGCGCTATTTAGAGCAACGGATGAAGACAATGCGCTTGATATCGCAAATGATCATAGATATGGCCTTGGCGGTGGTGTCATGTCAGGCGATGAAGAAAAAGCTTTAAAAGTTGCAAAAGCGATTGAGACAGGTATCGTTAATGTCAATAATTATGGTCTTGCCTTGCCAAATATGCCATTTGGCGGTGTAAAAGAAAGTGGTTATGGCCGTGAGCATGGTGGCTTTGGACTGCGTGAATTTGTAAACGTAAAAGCTATTCTTGTTGGCGAATAATTTTGTCGAAAACTTAATTTTAAAAGATGTCCTAGAGAAAAATTCTGGGGCATTTTTTTAACTCAATTTTTATTAAGGGGTACATTCTGGATGCATTCTTCTGTGTTGCGTGTCCATTTGTTCTTTTAGCTGTTGTGAGCCAAAAGAGGGAAGATCACCATCGGAGTGAAGATGCTCATGACAATGCTCGGGCTGTGCTGTTTCATGGACATGATCATTATCATGAAAGAAGGTCTGATGTACGCCCCATGACGCAATTCCAAAGGCCAAGGCAAGCGAATAGCGCTTTATATTAGAGGCCAAACCCTTATGCTCATGTTTTTTAGAAAAATATTTATGCGCTATATGCTCACCGACAAGGGCACCCCCTAACGCAAATCCTAACTCTAAAATTGGGTTATGGTTCAGGGCAGCAATCCCAACAAAGCCAGCGGCAAAGCTTAAAATACAACAAGGGGCATGCTCAATAACCAAGGTTAATCCCTTGGTTTTTATGGCGCTTAAATTAAAATGCGGGATCAAACTTTGTAATTTCATGGCACTTACCAATTGGGAATGAATTTAAAGTAAATGTTATATTATAACATTTTATAAATCAAGGGGAATTTGCTGTTTTTTCTTTACTTTTTAAAGGGAAGAACTATTTCAAATTTCATAAAAATTTAAATCAATAAACCCAAAGAAAGCATAAATCATGAAAACAGTTGGATATGCCGCTTATAAAGAAAATGAAGCCCTTAAAACATATGATTTCGAAAGACGTGACTTAAGATCAAATGATGTTGCGATTGAGATTTTATATAGTGGTGTTTGCCATTCTGATTTACATACCGTAAATGGCGATTGGGGCGATCAACCCTATCCGCTTGTTCCTGGGCATGAAATTGTTGGCCGTGTTATGGATGTTGGCGGGGATGTTAAAAACTATAAAGTTGGCGATCATGTGGCTGTAGGGTGCATGGTTGATAGCTGTCAGGAATGCGATCAGTGCGAAAATCACGAAGAACAATTTTGTCGTGAAGGCATGACGCCAACTTACGGTGCACCAGATCGAATTGATGAAACAATTACTCAAGGGGGCTATTCAAAACACATCATTGTTCGTGAGGAGTTCGTGCTAAAGTTATCAGATAAATTAGACATTAAACGTGCTGCGCCAATTTTATGCGCTGGGATCACGACTTACTCGCCTTTAAAAACTTGGGCTGTAAAAGAAGGAAGCCGCGTTGGTGTTATTGGTCTTGGTGGTTTAGGGCACATGGCGGTACAAATAGCCGTTGCAATGGGCGCAAAAGTAACTGTGATTAGTCGTTCAAATGACAAAGAAGATGAAGCCAAAGAATTAGGCGCACAAGGTCTTCTTGTCTCCAAAGATGAAGACGCCATGAAAAAAGCGGCGAATTCTTTTGATCTCATTATTGATACAGCCCCTGTAAAACATGATCTTAATATCTATACCCCTTTATTGGATATCGATGGCACGATTGTTATCGTCGGACAAATTGGTCCTATGGAAGAACCAATTACAGCCCCATTGGTTATGGGCAGACGCCGTGTTGCAGGCTCACTAATCGGGGGCATTAAAGAAACACAAGAGGTTTTAGATTTCTGTGCAAAACATGATATCCATCCAAAATGTGAAATGATTAAGATGGAAGATATCAATGATGCTTATAAGGCCTTAACAAAAGGCGACATTGCGCATCGTTTTGTGATTGACATGCAATCTTTTCAATAAGTGTGGATATTATAATTTATAAAAATATCTTCATTAAGGATCGATGACTTGTTAGAGTGATAAAAATATTTCTCTATTCTCAATTCGAGAAACTTTATAAAATAAAACATAGAAAGAATGATCATGAAATCACGTGCGGCTGTTGCTTTTGAAGCAGGTAAACCTTTAGAAATTGTTGAAATTGATGTTGCTCCACCTCAAGCAGGCGAGGTCTTGGTAAAAATTTCTCACACTGGTGTTTGCCATACAGATGCATTTACCCTGAGTGGCGATGATCCAGAGGGCGTTTTCCCTGCGGTCTTGGGACATGAGGGTGCTGGTGTTGTTGTCGAAGTTGGCGAAGGCGTTACAACATTAAAAGAGGGCGATCATGTTATCCCTCTTTACACGGCTGAATGTGGCGAGTGCAAATTTTGTACCTCTGGTAAAACCAACCTTTGTCAAAAAGTAAGAGCGACCCAAGGAAAAGGCTTAATGCCAGATGGGACAACACGCTTTTCTTATAACGGCGAGCCGATTTATCACTATATGGGGACAAGTACGTTTAGTGAATATACAGTCGTGCCAGAAATCTCATTGGCGAAAATCAACCCTGATGCTCCCCATGAACAAGTTTGTTTATTGGGCTGTGGTGTTACAACGGGTATTGGTGCCGTTCATAAAACGGCCAAAGTCCAAGAGGGCGATACTGTTGCTGTTTTTGGATTGGGTGGTATTGGTCTGGCTGTTATCCAAGGTGCTCGTCAAGCAAAGGCAGGGCGCATTATTGCGATTGATATTAATTCAGATAAGTTTGAGTTAGCAAAACAGATGGGGGCAACAGACTGCGTAAACCCGAAAGACCATGATAAACCCATTCAAGATGTTATCGTTGAGATGACAGATGGCGGTGTGGATTTTAGTTTTGAATGTATTGGAAATGTTGATGTGATGCGCTCTGCTTTGGAATGCTGTCATAAAGGTTGGGGCGAAAGCGTTATTATCGGTGTTGCCGGTGCAGGTCAAGAAATCTCAACCAGACCGTTTCAATTGGTAACGGGGCGCGTATGGCGCGGCAGTGCCTTTGGTGGTGTAAAGGGGCGTTCAGAATTGCCAGCTATGGTTGAGGAAGCGATGGAAGGTAAGATTGAATTAGAGCCATTTGTAACACACACCATGCCATTAGAAGAGATTAATGAGGCGTTTGATCTGATGCATGAGGGCAAATCTATTCGCACAGTTATTCATTTTGGCGATAAATAAAAAAGGATCATAAATCGATCATGGAAAAGGTTGAAAATCATATTGTTTTTGATGGCTCACAAGAAGTTTGGAAACATCAAAGCGATGTTCTAAATTGTGAGATGAAGGTTGCTGTTTATTTACCCAATCAAGCAAAGTCCGAAAAACTGCCCGTACTCTATTGGCTGTCTGGTTTAACCTGCACGGAACAAAATTTCATTACAAAAGCTGGCGCTCAACAATTTGCCGCCAAGCATGGGATTATTATCGTTGCCCCTGATACAAGTCCAAGAGGCGATGATGTCGCTGATGATGATGGGTATGATTTAGGAAAAGGGGCTGGCTTTTATATAAATGCAACCAAAGATCCTTGGGCAAAGCATTATCAAATGTATGATTATGTGACACAAGAGTTGCCAACGCTGATCGAACAGAATTTCCCAGTGAACGATAAAAGATCAATCTCTGGTCACTCTATGGGTGGGCACGGCGCGATGATCTGTGGTTTAAAAAACCCCGACTTTTATCAATCAATTTCCGCCTTTTCCCCAATTTGCGCGCCAATGCAATGCCCGTGGGGGGTAAAAGCATTTACAAGCTATCTGGGCGATGATCAATCATCATGGGAACAGTGGGACAGCGCCGAACTTTTGAAAAACCATGATGGTAAGCCGATTAATATTTTAATTGACCAAGGGCTGGATGATCAGTTTTTGCTTGAGCAATTAAAGCCAGAATTAATTGAGCAAGCAGCTCAAGAAGCTAACCAAGAAATCACAGTACGTCGTCATGAGGGGTATGATCATAGCTATTATTTCATCTCGAGCTTTATTGAAGATCACATAAATTTTCATGCAAAATTTTTAAAATAATACTTAACAGATTAAGGATATAAAATGAGACTTATAAAGACCCCCAATTTTTTCATTATGGCGTTATTTTGCAGTCTTATTTTTTTATCAAGCTGTCTTCAAGCAGAAGAACCAAAAGAGGTTTATCAATCTCAACAAGCCAATTTTAAAATTACCGAGATCGCAAATGGGCTTGATCATCCATGGTCTTTGGCGTTTTTACCAAAAGGCGATTATTTAGTCACAGAGCGCAAAGGTCGTCTTTTGAAGGTGAATAAGGCAGGCGACAAGGTTGAGATCACAGGCGTGCCAGAGGTCTATAATTATGGCCAAGGCGGCTTGTTGGATATTGTTTTAGCACCTGATTTTGAAACATCTTCTATGGTTTATTTTTCTTATGCGGGCAGAGATGCCAATGATGATGATTTGGCGAATACTGAAGTGGCAAGAGCTCGTTTAAATCTTGTCTTAAATCGCTTAGAAAGTTTAGAGGTTATTTTTAAGGCTGAACCAAAAGTTGAGGGCAGTAATCATTGGGGTAGTAGGCTTTTATTTGCACCTGACGGTACGCTTTATATTACCTTGGGGGAGCGCTTTGATTATGAGGAAGAAGCGCAAAATCCTGCCAATCATTTAGGTGCTTTGATCCGAATAAATCCAGATGGCACAATTCCTGATGATAATCCATTTATCAATAATGATAAAAAACGTGATGAAATTTTTAGTTATGGGCACAGAAATCCACAAGGTATGGCACTGCACCCTAATGGCAATGAAATCTGGATTCATGAGCATGGCCCAAGGGGCGGGGATGAGATTAATATTTTAAAAAAAGGTGCTAATTATGGGTGGCCAGCGGTTACTTTCGGGATTTCTTATATTGGTTTAGAGATCTCAGATAAGACAACAGCACCAGGCATGGAAGACCCAATTTTACAATGGACACCGTCAATTGCGCCAAGTGGTATGGCGTTTTATGAGGGCGATAAATTTCCCAATTGGAAGGGCGATTTATTTGTCGGGGCACTGGCTCATAAACATTTAAGACGCCTTGAGTTAGAGGGAAAAAAAGTTGTTGAGCAAGAAGAGCTATTAACAAATCTTGATGCCCGTATCCGAGATGTTCGTCAAGGTTCAGATGGTTATTTATATGTTTTAACAGATGATAGTGAGGGCAAGCTCCTTCGCTTAGAGCCTGCCGAATAAATAAATTAATAGGAACCATATTGAATCTATGGGCGTATTAACTTTATGACTGATTTTCAAAAAGATATTGCGAAACTTGAAAAAATGGCTGACTGGATGGATAGCCGTTTTACCATTCCTGGCACAAATATTAAATTTGGCTTAGATGCGCTGTTTGGTCTTATCCCAGCGATTGGGGATACAGGCACGCTCGCCACAACTTTTTACATTATAAGTAAGGCACAGACCTATGATGTGCCTTGGTATATTCAAGCCAAGATGTTGTGGAATGCTTTTATTGATTGGCTAATCGGTTTAATCCCTGTAATCGGGGATATTTTCGATATTGGTTTTAAAAGTAATCGCAAGAATGTTGAGCTTCTTAAAAAACACGCAAACCCTTAAAATATTTTTTTATTCTTCTTTCAAACAGCAAAAAAGCCGAGAATTTAATCTCGGCTTTTTGTTATTTAGTCATGCGTTAATATCTACCTTGTCGAAATAATATAAACTGCATGAATGATTCCTGGTAAAAATCCGAACAGGGTAAAAAGGATATTTAGCCAGAAATGTTTCGTTAATCCGACTTCAAAAAATACGCCTAGCGGTGGTAATATTACTGCGAGTAAAATTTTGAATAAGTCGCCAATTAAGCTGTCTTGTGTCTTTTGTAATGCCATTTTTGTTCCCTCATTTGTTAAAAGTTATCTACTAACTTTAAAACGAGAGAAAGCTAAAAAAGTTCAAAAATTGTGATAGCGCATTAAGATTTGATTTACTCTTTATCTTCTGTAACGGGTGTTTTTGGCGGCCCCATACGCTCTTCTAAGCGCTTGTGGGCGAGGGTTTGCATGTCCTCAACTTTATCAAGCTCATCGGTAATCTCTAAACCGATTAGCGTTTCAAACACATCTTCCAATGTGACAAGTCCTTGGGTGGTTGCATATTCATCAATAACCAACGCAATATGGCTTTTCTCTCTCATGAGGGTGTTATAAACGCCCGACGCAGATGTTGTGTGCGGCACAATAATGAAATCGCGCTGGAACTCAGATAATTTTTTATCAAATTCATCACGGGCTTGGGCCAGAAGAAGATCCATTTTTAAAACATAGCCCTGAATATCATCAGAATTTTTCTTGTAAATCGGAATACGTGAAAAAGGTTTTTCTGAATGTTCAGCAAAAAATTCATGTACTGTCTTATTGGCTGGAACAGAGAAAATTACTGATCTTGGGGTCATAATATTGCGCACTGATAATGTCTGAAGCTTCATTAAATTGGCGGCAATCTGACTTTCATGCATATCAAGAAGTCCTTCTTTAGCACCAATTTCAACCATGGCCTGCATCTCTGCACGGCTATAGGTGTAAGCACTGACATTGCTTGGCGATAATAGCTTTGTTAAACGTTCTGATAACCAAACAAACGGGAATAAAATAATTGCCATCCAATTAATTAAAACCCCGAAAAATGGCGCAAGTGTCTGCCAATATGTCGCCCCTAATGTCTTTGGAATAATCTCTGAAAACACAAGGATCAAGAATGTTAAGACGGCCGAGACAACCCCTAAATATTCATTGCCAAAAACAACAGCCGCTTGCGCGCCAACGCCCGCTGCCCCAACTGTATGGGCAATTGTATTGGCCGTTAAAATCGCTGCTAATGGGCGATCCAAGCTTTCATATAAATTTCTTAAAATTTTTGCGCTTGGTTTTTTCTTTTGTTCTAAAACAGAAATATATGAGGGGCGAATTGAGAGTAAAACCGCTTCTGATACAGAGCAGAAAAAGGAAACACCAATGGCCAATAGGAGGTAGAAAACTAGTAACGTCATGAATTTTTATAAGGTTGGGTAAAGAAAAGATATAATCATCTCTTTATTTATATGGCAATTATGAGTGCTTTTCAATTTTATTTGTCATGTGTCGTTAAATTTTCATTGTCAGTCAGACTTTAATTTGCCATATTTATCTTATGACGAAGAAAAAAGCCTTTAAAACTCAGATTTGTCAATTGCCCTATCGCCTTAACCCAACATTGGATATGGATGAGTTGATTGATCCAGCGTTAGATGCCTTAAAAGACTTTCTTGATGAGGGGGCTGATGCTTGGGAGGGGATTTATATTGATTATGAACCACCTTTTTTGATGCGCTTATATCGTCCTTTCGAGGTTACTTCGCCCATCGATGATAAAAAACGCACAGTTTTTTTATCGTTACATTATTTCTTTGCCCCGCCTAATGAAGGGGATTCAGATCGTTTAGGTTTACCTAACCCTTATTCAAATTACCCTGATTTAATTGGACAGGAAAATAAAAATAATTATCATCCCCATCCATGGGCAGCAGCTTTTTATCTTTTTAAAGGCGCTTATAAACAAGAATTAGGGTTTGCCCGAGAGCTGGGGTATAGTGATGACCCCCAATCAAACCTTCGCCCCAAACCGTATGATGTTAGTTTTCAAAGTGCGAAAAGCCCAACAAGGCGATCTTATGCCTTTAATAATCCGTATCAATGGCACCGCGTATTACCAACCATGGGCGATGTTGCAACAATGATGGTTACATACCGCCCTGAAGGATGGGATCAAGTTGGCCCAAAGCCTAAAGAAAAGCAACGCTGTTTAACCAAAACAGAAAAAGAATTTATGATTACTTATTTTAAGGCTCTAATCAAAAAGCAAGAACCTTCAATAAAATCATCCTTAAAAAATTCATTAATACGTTAAAATAAAACAGATGTATCCAAGAAACATTTTTTATAAAAACGGGGTATTTGGGGTTATATTTTTTTGACTTAAAAGCATTTTTGACTTCTAATGTCTTTAGAAAAAATGCTAATTCCAGCTTTTAAAAACTTTGTAATTCAAGGCTCGATACTCCGTGAAAAATTTACTTATTCCTGCTTTAAAAAATAAACTTCTTAGAACAACAACTTTAATTGCGCCTTTAGCCTTTATTGCGATCGCTCAGCCAACAGCCTCATTTGCGGCTTGTAATGCGTCAGCGGGCAGTGTTGCAATTCCAGATAACGGATCAACAGTAACATGTGATGGCGCAAATGTTTTAGGTGCTGCGATCGGGGATGGCTCTACATCGGCAAGTGTAATTTTACAAAACGGGGTAAGTGTTTCAACATCTGTAGCTGGCACAGATGCTATTGAACTTGATACATTAACTCTTCTTACGATGGGTGATAATTCAAGTATTGATGCAGGACAACACGGTGCCAATACGACCAATGATATTACTGTAACTATGGGGGCAAGCTCTAGCATTACTGGGGACAGCAATGGTTTGCTATCTAATTTGGGGGCTGTATCAGTGACTTTTGGTGCTGGCTCAACCATTACGGCTACGAATAATGTGGGTATCTCATCTGTTAATGATATTGATCTTATTGGTGGGGCGAATAATGCTACTCTTACTGGTTTGGTGAATGGTGCATTAAGTAATGCTGGCGCCATCACAATTAATTTAGGCGATGATGTGACTATTACAGGAACAAATGGAAATGCGTTCAATGCGGTCAATGATATAACTGGGACATTTGGGGCAAATGCCGATCTTGATGGTGGAACAAGGGCGATTTTATCAAATAATGGCGGTGTTGATTTAACCTTTGGTGCTGGCTCTAGTATTACTGGTGCAAATGACGATGCGATTAATGTTGTGGATGATATTTTCATCCGCGGTGGTGCTAACAACATGACCATCAGTGGTTTTGTCGATGCTTTTCAATCCAATAATGGTGCGATTAATGTAACTTTGGGCGATAATGCCGATATTGATGCAAGCAATGGAAACGCCTTTGACTCAGTTGATAATACAACGGTGGTTTTAGGGGCGAACGCAGATATTGATGCAAACCTAGATGTAATAAACTCTAATAATGGGGCTGTTAGTTTAACGCTTGGTAACGGTGGTAATTTAACCAGTGTGAATACTGGCGTTATTGATGCCGTTGATGGTATTACAATTCTTGGTGGAGCAGACAATATAACGTTTAATTCATCAACAGACACATTTAATTCTGCAACAGCAGGAGTGAATATTACCCTTGGCAATAGCGCAACACTTTCAACAACAAATACGCAAATTGTAAATGCGCAGACAGATTCAACCTTTGTTTTTGGTAATGATTTGGACGTTGATGCAACTGTTGAAGCGTTTCAAGTTGCAAACGGATTTATTAATTTCACAGCTGGCGATGATGCAAGTTTACAAGTCACTGCTGGTGATGTATTAACAGCCAATGGCAACGTAATAGCCAGTTTCGGCACGAATCTGGATATTGATGCGCAAGTTAATGCCTTTGAATCAGATGCTGGCGATGTTCAAATAACGATCGGCAACGGGGCCAATATTGTTAGTACAAACGACCGAGTTATTGATGCTAACAATGAGGCAACGATTTTAGGGGGTGCTGATAATGTCACGATGAGTGCGTTTGTTGAAGTCGCCGCAGCCGTGGCTGATGATGTGAATGTGACTTTAGGTGATAATGCCACTTTAACAAGTAGTAACTCAAATATCTTTAGCGCAAATCGAAGTGTAATCGCTGTGTTTGGAGATGGCGCAGAATTAAATTCTTTTGTGGATATTGCTGATGCAGCTGGTCAAAATATTAATTTTACAGCTGGCGATGATGCATCTCTTACCAGTAGCAACGCAGAAATTTTGGATGCCGATAGCGAGCTCTACGCTAATTTTGGTGCGAGAGCAGATTTAAATGCATTCTCAAACGCTCTCTCGACGAATGTAGGAGATATCAATCTTACAATTGGCAACGATTCAACGATTGATGCAACCAATGCCGCCGCTCTAACGGCGGGTAGTGATGTCATCATTTTTGGAGGTGCTGATAATCTTCATATCAATGCGTTTAGCAACGTTATTCGCTCAATTGATAATACGACTGTGACGTTGGGCGATGATGCAGATTTACGCAGTAGTAATTCAGATGTAATCAATGCAAATCAAGTGGTTGATGTAACTTTTGGAGATGATTTAATCGTTGTTGGTTTCAACAGTGGTTTTGTTTCAAACTCGAGCACATTTGATGGTAGTTTTGGCGATCGTGCTTCTATTACAGGAACGAATGGAAACGGAATTCAATCAAGTGGTGCCTTAACAATTGACAGTGCAGGGGCGGATAATTTTTCTGGTACGGCAAATGGTTATGTTTTCTATTCTACAATGGATGCGGTTGATGTGACTTTGGGTAATGATGCAACGTTAAATTCCACAAATAGTATTATGGCTTTATCCAATTTCGCTATGGATATAACATTGGGGGCTAATGCGGATATTGATGCGGTTGCAACAGCGTTCCAATCTTCAAACGGAACAGTAACACTTGATTTAGGGGCGGGCGCTGATATTGATGCAGATCAGCAAGGTGTTAATGCTTTTGGGCAAATCACGTTTAATAATAATGCTGATAATATTTCATTTGATACAACATCTAATGTTTTTAATTCTGGTAATGATGGCCTAACACTTGACTTGGGGGATTCAGCAAATCTTGTAAGCACGATTGGCTTTATTGGTTTTACCAATACTGATGCAGTGATGGATGTTGGGGCAAACTCAACTTTAACTGGGTCTGGTATCGTTCAATCGAATAATGGCGCGGTTGATTTAACCGTTGGGGCAAACTCAACGATTACTGCGGATGCGACAATTGGCTTAAATGGTGCCAATGGGGTTACGCTTGATTTAGGGGCTGGCTCGACCTTCTCAAACACGGCCAGCACATTTGTCATTCTAAATGCGAGCGACATTACCCTTAGATCAGGATCATCCATTACAACAAATGGTAACACTGCGATTAATGGATCAACAAATGATGATACAATCGATAACTCTGGTTCAATTACAGGTGTTGGAGAGTCAGTTTCTCTAGGCGATGGCGATGATACGCTGATTTTAAGAACAGGTTCTTCTTTAAGTGGTGATATTGATGGTGGCGCTAATAATGACAGCGTGACTCTTGATGGAACGGGGAGCGAAGATGATGATTTCGTGAATTTTGAAACTGTGAATATGACTGGTACTGACTGGACATTATCGGGAACATCAACATTTACAACTGTAACAGTGACAACGGGGACATTATCAAATGATGGTAATTTAACCACAGATGTTGTGATCAATGGTGGTAATTATGAGGGCGTTGGTACAACAACTGGTACGGTTACAAACAATACCGGTACGGTTGCCCCTGGTAATTCAATTGGCACACAAAACATCGCGGGTGATTATGTTCAAGGTGCTGGTGCGACCTTAGAAATTGAAGTCAATGGCGGGGCAAGCGATGTCTTGGCCGCAACAGGACAAGCCACACTTGATGGAACTGTTCAATTTGCACAATTTGGCAATGATCCAGTGGCAGATGGCACAACTTATGTTTTCTTAACGGCAGGGGGCGGTGTTAACGGCACTTTTGCCACCATTGATAATCAAGTTTTACTTGTTACACCAACGCTAACTTACGGTGCAAACTCGGTCAGTGTTACATTTGATCGTGATGCGGCGGCAAATAATGTGGCTGAAAATGATGGGCAAGGCTCTGTGCTAGGCGGTGTGACAAGAGCAATTGATGAGGCGCCTGCTGATATTCAACCCGTTGATACTGCGCTTAATGGTTTAACCTTAACACAAGCAAGAAATACCCTTTCTTCATTATCAGGAACATCTGTTACAGCGTCTATTAATGCTGGTTTTTCAGCTTTACAATCGGGAAGTAATGCAGCCAAAGGAAGACTTGGCGATATCACAAGCATGAATTATCAAACAGCAAGTTTGGGCGACTGGATCAAAGCACCAGAAAGCGGTTCAGTTTGGTTAACAGCGATTGGTGGCTTTGGTAGCACGGATAGAGATAATGTTTCAAGAGGCACAGATTATGAAACCTATGGCACAGCTTTTGGTCTGGAAAAAGATTTAGACAGTGGGTCTAAATTTGGTGTGTTTGGCTCTGTTTCCTTGACCAGCAGTGAGGTTGATGGCATTTCCGATGATGCGGATGTTGACGTTTATCAGCTTGGTGTTTATGGGGATAAAGAGGTCAATAATTGGTATTTAACGGGAACGGCATCTGCGGCATGGCTTGATTTTGAAACAGCACGCCCAATGACAACAGGCACAGCAAAGGCTGACTTCTCAGGTGTGGCTGGAGCGTTAGATATTGAGGCCGTTTATGATTATTATTTACCAAATGGATTAAATCTATCGCCAGTTTTGGGCTCAAACTTAACGGTTTTAAATCATGAAAATTATGAAGAAACAGGGGGCGGGGCTTTGAATTTAGAAGTTCAAGATCAAACAACAAAACGCTTAACAACATTCGTTGGCGCTCGTACAGGTAAAACATATAGAAATGAAAGTTTTGAGTTTTCCCCAATGGTGCAAATTGGATGGGAGCATACATTCATGGATAATGGGGCGAATTTTGAAGCAAATTTTGCAGGTGTTGGA
>PBIV01000061.1 GCA_002720935.1 Rickettsiales bacterium
ATTGATGGCTTTACAATCAGAGGGTACGAGTTCTCTTAAGTGTGGTTTATCTTTTGCCATTTTGTTACCCTTTCTTATTCTTTATTCAAACCGTTTATTAATTTTTTAAATCCGCAAAATAAGTTGGTTTTCTTAAGGTTTCTTGCGGTTTTTCCTATTAACGTAATGCAATTTTGCACGATTAGTTTTAAGAAAAAGTAAATTTCCCATAAAAATAATTATGAATAATTTTAAGTGTCTTGAAATCTAGGAATTATTTATATGAATTGCTTAAAAAACTTACCGAATTCTATTGAAGGCAGGCGCAGATGCTTTATATTGTTAAATAACTTAAAAACTCATTCATCTATTAAAGAAAAGGGTTATAAAATGATTTTTGGTTCTGATAATTCACAAACACAAGAGCAAGTCGTTGTTGGCGGTCGTGCCGATATCGATGAAGGTCTTCGCGCGCACATGGTGCGTGTATACAATGTTATGGGCATGGGGCTTGTTGTCACAGCGCTAACAGCATTAGGTGTTACTTTGATCCCAGCCTTACAACAAGTGATATTTGGCACACCATTGGTATGGGTTGCAATGTTTGCCCCATTGGTATTTTTATGGTTCGGTTTAGGCCATAACGCAATGATTAATAAGTCAGCAGCGACGTTAAGAACACGCTTTTTCCTATTTGCGGCATTATTTGGTATATCGATGTCGACGATCTTTATTGCTTACACAGCTGAAAGTATTGTGCGTGTCTTCTTTATTACAGCCTCAATGTTCTTAGCAACCAGTTTATATGGCTATACAACGAAACGTGACTTATCTGGTTTTGGTTCATTCTTATTTATGGGCTTAATCGGTCTTATTATTGCATCCGTTGTTAATATCTTTATGCAATCATCAATGTTGCATTGGATCGTTTCAGTGGCTGGTGTCTTTATCTTTACCGGTATGGCAGCGTGGGACACACAGCGCATTAAAGAGTCATATGCCTTAAGCCACGGGCAGGAGAATAATAATAAGCTCGCTGTTATGGGCGCTTTAAGTTTATATTTGAACTTCGTGTTGTTGTTCCAGCACTTAATGATGATCTTAGGTCAAAGAGAATAAGACTTAATATCTATAATATTTTTGAAAAAGCCTGCTTTATGCGGGCTTTTTTTTATAAAAGCACGTCAATAGCCCCTTTATTTATCCCCTTGTAAATGTGAGTAAATAGTAAGCTACATTATAAATTATAATGCTAGACATTATATACAATATAAAACTAAAAAAAATCATGTAAATATGTAAAATAAAATTGATTAAGTTTGTTGTTTTATGGAAAATAGGATCATAACAAAAATAAAAAACGAAAAAAATAAATTAACAAGTTGGCTGGGGAGCAAACAAATGACATATAAAACAAAAGACTTTTTTGATAAAACAAATTTAAAAATTGATATTGATGTTGAAGAAACGCAAATCACGCAAAGCGCTAAAACAACAGAAGGCGTAAAGATTGGTTTTGAAATTCAGCGTTATGCCAATTATTTAGAAATCATTACATTTACATCATGCGCAGATAAAGCATTTGCAATGCCGTTTAGAGTTTATGCAACAATCGTTGACGATGAAATTATCTTAAGACAAGTATTTGATAATGGCGTTTCAATTGATGTTCAAGACGATGATGCTGTAAATCGTGCGATTGGCAAAATGTCCCTTTTAATTGACTATGTTGCTTCCTTAACGGCTGTATCATGTTTACGTGTTGCCTCAAACATCACTGAGCGCCATGTTGCTTAAAATCATTGTGCTAGAGATCAATCTATAGGTGTGTTACAGTTTTTTTGAAAATTTTAATAGTTTGATAAAGATTAATGGGTAGGCTTGCCGAATGCAGTTATTAGAAAAGAAAATATTACTCGTTGAAGACACTAAGTCCTTAAGCATGATGTATGAGGAAATCCTTACATCTGAAGGCTATGAGGTTATTCTTGCCGAAACTGGTGCACAGGCTATAGAAACATTAAATGAAGATTTATTCGGTTTAATCTTACTTGATTTAAAGCTTCCCGATCATGATGGCATGGATATTTTAAGAACAATGCCCTCTTTAAATGAAAATACACCTGTAATCATGATGACAGCCTTTGGATCGGTTAATCATGCAGTGGAAGCCATGCAACTAGGCGCAAAAGATTTTCTTATTAAACCTTTTAACAAAGACAGACTTCTTATTACCGTTTCTAATGTTTTAGAAGCTAATAATTTAAAGAAGATTGTTAATGATATCGAAAAAAGTAATCGAAATCAGTTTGAAGGTTTTGTTGGAAATTCTGCGATTATGCAGACCGTTTACAGAATGATTGAAAATGCCGCGAATAGTAAGGCGACGATTTTTATTACGGGCGAATCTGGAACAGGTAAGGAGGTTTGTGCGCAAGCCATCCATAGCCAAAGTAAAAGAGCTGGTAAAGCATTTGTACCGATTAACTGTGGCGCTATTCCAAAAGATTTGATGGAAAGTGAGATTTTTGGTCACATAAAGGGGTCTTTTACAGGGGCAATTTCTGATCGTGATGGCGCTGCGAAAGTGGCCGATGGAGGCACGCTGTTTTTAGATGAAATTTGTGAAATGGATTTAGATTTACAAACCAAATTGCTTCGCTTTATTCAAACAGGGCAATTTAAACCGGTTGGTTCTAATAAACTTTTAAAAACTGATATTCGTATCGTTTGTGCAACCAATAGGGATCCGTTGAAAGAAGTTGAATTGGGTAATTTTAGAGAAGATCTTTATTATCGCTTGCATGTGATACCGATTGAACTGCCACCTCTTAGAGAAAGGGGAAAAGATATATTGAAATTAGCGAATTATTTTCTATCTCAATATATGAAAGAAGAAGAAAAAGAGTTCGAGGGCTTTGATATAAATTTAGAGCAATTCTTTTTACACTATGGCTGGCCTGGTAATATTAGAGAGCTACAAAATGTCGTTCGCACCAGTGTGGTTTTGCAAAATGGTGCATATATTACTGCTGAAAGCTTGCCACAAAAAACAAAATTAGAGTTTAACAATTTTGTTAATGACAGTGGTGAAGGATTCGTTGTAAGTATTGAAGAGGCCCAATCCAAAAATAATAATAATGAGGGGAATTCTGAAATGAATAGCAGGTATTTTAAGAGAACAAGTGATATTAGACCATTATGGCTCATTGAAAAAGAAACAATTGAACAAGCAATTGATGTTTGTGATGGCAATATCCCTAAAGCTGCATCTTTATTGGAGATTAGTCCTTCAACCATTTACCGCAAAAAAGCAACTTGGGAAGAATTATCTAAAAAATAAAGTATCAAAACTTGTTAGCTTTATTTTTTAAGTCATTAATCACATGATGGATCCTGGAAAACGCATATTGATTGCGCCTTGGATTATTTTTTAAAATTACACCCAACTTTAAGCTTGAAAGAGCAAATTAAAAGGCATATTTTAAAGCTCTCTTTTTGCTAAAGTGGGGATGTAGCTCAGCTGGGAGAGCGCTTGCATGGCATGCAAGAGGTCGGCGGTTCGAGCCCGCTCATCTCCACCACTTTTAAAAAATAATCTGTATCATTCATATCAAAAACATTTATACTTTAACCTTATAAAAACGTAAGGTTTATATGATGAGATTAATTTATTTCACACTCTTGGTACTTCTTTTTATTCCAGTAACATTAAGTAATGCTGAAAGTCCAGACACGCCTTTTGTTCAAGCATTAGAGGCTGCGCTATCTATTGAGGATAAAACAAAATCAGATGCACAAATCACAGATGTTATAACAGAAAGCTTGTTTAATTTTGATAATGTAGAATTTGCAAAGAACTCCGTTCAGTATATTCGCCACCCAATTTTTAAATCAGAAATTCTTGCAAAGATCGGCTATATTCAATCCAAACAGAACGATTGTAAAGATGCCTTAAAATACTTGGGTTTAGCCTATGATGACGAACTGAGACAGGATTTAGGCAAAGAACTCCCCCACTATAGAGCAGAGATTGCATTACGATATATCGTTGAGGGATATTCTTTTTGTGATATGACGGACAAGGCCGAAAAGATCGCTTTGTTACATAAGCCACAAGTTTTAAAAGAAAAACAGTATTTAGCAAATGTTTACAGCGCTATTGGGGCGGCTCAGCAGATAAAAAATAATATGAGGCTAGCAAAGGAATATTTTGACAAAGCATTAAGCATTGCACGCCCTATCCTTGATGAAACACACCGAAGTGATGCGTTAAGAAACATCGCTAAGAACCAAATCGTAGCTGGTTTATACGACCAAGCATTAAATACAGCCGCCCAGATCAAGCCGACAAATGATCCTTCAAAAGGGCGTGCCTTGCCTTTTAGCTCTTTTAAAAATAAAGTTTTAGTTGATTTGGCTTGTTATTATTTATCATTAAATGATTTTGAAACAGCAAACCGTATATTAATTAGGCAATCTGTATTAGAAGGGAATTTATATCCCTCATGCCTAGTCGATTTTTTTGTCAGTGAAGCAAAAGCTTTAGATACAGATAAAGCCATTAAGGCTTTAGATATTCGTTACGCCAGCTTATTGAGGTACGATAAAAATCGTGAAATTTTAAAAATTGCCAAGGCTCATGCCTCACTTGGTAACAAAACTCGTGCACTCATAATTATGGATCGCTTATTCCAAGACCAGTTGAAAAAATACACCTATGAGAAAGAAGATTATTCATCTAGTAGCCCAGCCCCCAGTATTCTTTGGTTAATAGATGATATTATCCAAGCCTATATTGTTGTTTCAAAAGAAGATCAATGGGCTTATGAGAAGTTAACAACCACGTCTCTAAGTGATTTGAAGGCTTATAATTTTAATAAGTCATGGGGGGCGTTGATAGGGCTATCCGCAGATATAAAGGATAAAGAGTTAAGAAATAAAGTCGACTTAAAATTGGGAAATGAAGCAAAGCTCTCTTCGATCTTGTTTGGTACCTTTCAATATTATATAGAGATTGATGACATGGAAGCGGCCATACAAACTATTCAAACGATGGAACCTATAGAAAAATCAGGGGCATATCTTATGTTTGCCCGCGAAGAACTAGATTTAGATGATTATAGTTATTTGGATTTTAACAAAAAATTCTAATTTTTAACAATTTTATCGACAGTCTAAAAAAATCATTTATTAAGAACGATTTTCATTTACAACTGAGTTTATATCCTGTAGATAAGAATGATTATCATTTACAAGGAGTGGCGAATGTTTAGAAAAACAGCTCTAGCGCTTAAAAAGCGAGCAGATCATAAACTCAATACACAAACAAAAAAAGCGTGTGATCTTATCGAAGTTGTTGTTGATGTGTTAAGGCAGCAAGATGATTTGTCGCCGAATAATCAGCTCGTGACAGAGCATTTATCAAAGCTTGTTGAAACCCTCCAAGACAGTGTCGCAAATGGGTATTCAGATCAATTGATTTCAGATTTAACACTATTGGACAAAGCATCTGAATTAAGCGCCTTATGCGGTTCGGCAGAATGTGAAATGGAGAAATTCTGGGCGAAAGAATTTATTTCTCATGCTGATAAATTAGGCAAACCCTTACAAAAGGGGGATTTGAAAAAATTCTGGTATCAGGCTGAATATGAATCTCTTTGCCGTGCTGAATGGGACATAATCTCTTCTTGTAATTTAAAAGACGAGATTAATCAAATTTGTTTCATGGGCTCTGGCGCTCTACCATTAACGGCAATTTTAGCGGCCTATGATAACTCAAATCTTAAAATTAAATGTGTTGATTTTGATAAAGAGGCGTGTGAGTTATCAAAACAATTGATTGAGGCACTTGGGCTTAGCAATCAAATCGAAGTGATTAACCAAGCCGCCCTTGATTATCAACCAAGCAAGAAAGAGCTTATCATCTGCGCCAGCTTACTCGTCAATAAGGCTGGGGTTTATGAAGACCTGCTTCAAAAAGGCGCTGACTATATGATGGTTCGCGATGCAGAAGGGGTTTATCAATTTTTGTATGAGCCAGCACAAAAGCCATCAAAAGATTTTGAAAAGCTTGCCCAAACAAAAAAGACAGAGGCCCATATAAACACATCAATTCTATATCGAATAAAAAGAAAGCTTTAAAAAAGTGATTTTGATTTATAATTATACGTCAAACTATGCCGATCAATGTCAAAAACTTTACGAACAATCCTTATCTGAGAATGAGCAGGGGTTTATCCAAGATATCTCTTATCATGGGCGCATTGACGAGCAATTTGAGCAAATTATTTCTGACAATGGTCTTGTCCATTTGGCTATTGATAAAAGACTAGAAAAAGTTGTTGGCTTTGGCGCTTTGAAGCCAAATAAAGCAGAAGATCCGTATGCTTCATATGAGTTGGTTAAGCTGCATGTTGATAAAGAATTTCAAGGGCAAGGATTTGGAAGGAAAATTGTTACGTCTCTTTTATCATGTGTCGAGACAGAAGCGAAAATTAATCTACATGTCACAAAAACCCAAGAAAAGGCAATTAATTTATATAAGAACCTTGGGTTTGAAACAGTTAAACAAGAAGTCTGTTCTGTTTGCGTGGCTGATCAAAATCTAAGCTTTGATACCTTATTCATGCAAAAATAAAAATCCCTCGATAGTCATTGAATTTATGTGTCAGTGCCTTAATATCTTCTTTGAAGTTTTTTTAAAAAAATCAGGGAAGAATTTTTATGGGTTTAATTTATCGTTTTTTTGAATCTAAGGCTGCACCAGGGATATTGCTTTGTGCGGTGACTTTATTGGCGATTATCTGTGCCAATACGTTTCTTAGTGAATATTACGAGCTTTTTAAATCAATCCCTATCGTCCTGCAGGTTGGTACCTTTATTATTGATAAGCCGATGTTACTTTGGATCAATGATGGTTTGATGGCAATCTTTTTCCTCCTGATCGGTTTGGAGATAAAAAGGGAGTTATTAGAAGGACATCTATCTTCCTTTAATAAGGCCATTTTAC
Source organism: Rickettsiales bacterium (assembly GCA_002720935.1). Lineage (GTDB taxonomy): Bacteria > Pseudomonadota > Alphaproteobacteria > Micavibrionales. The sequence continues at coordinate 6,992 of PBIV01000061.1, forward strand.
CTGCGATTGCGGCAACGGGGGGATTAATTGTGCCAGCCCTCATCTATTCTTATATCAATTGGAATAATGATATAACCCTTAATGGATGGGCGATCCCTGCGGCAACAGATATTGCCTTTGCCCTTAGTATTTTAATGATGTTAGGTACTAGAATTCCAACATCGTTAAAGGTCTGTTTGGTTGCAATTGCAATTATTGATGATTTGGCGGCAGTTATTATTATCGCGTTATTTTATACAGCCGATATCTCATTTATTTCGTTAATTCTGGCGGCGATTGGTTTGGGTGTTGCGGCATTCTTAAACTGGCGAAAAGAAACTCATTTGGGGCCCTATATAATATTAGGATTTTTTATCTGGGCTTGTGTTTTAAAATCAGGGGTTCATGCCACGCTTGCTGGTGTTGCGCTTGGCCTTTTAATTCCGCTTAAGGCAAAAAATGATGAGGGTAAATCGCCATTAATTGTCTTAGAGCACGCCCTTCACCCGTGGGTTGCGTTTGCGGTAATTCCAATTTTTGCCTTTGCCAATGCTGGTGTTTCCTTTACAGGCATTACATTAGATGTATTGTTGCAGCCCGTAACATTGGGGATCGCTTTGGGTCTTTTCTTTGGTAAGCAATTGGGTGTTATGCTCTTTACAGCGCTTGCGGTTTTATTCAAGATTTGTAAATTACCAGAGGAGACAAATTGGCTTCAATATTACGGTATGGCTTTGTTAACAGGGATTGGTTTTACCATGAGTTTGTTTATCGGAACATTGGCATTTACCGATGTTACGATGGCCACACCTGTTCGCTTGGGCGTATTGTCGGGCTCGCTTATGTCTGTAATATTTGGTGTGATTGTCTTGTTAATCAGTACAAGAAAAAAACAAGCGACTAACGTTTAAGCGATTTAAAAATCTTACTCAAAAATCTTTATAAGCTTTTCAATCACTGGTGTTCTTGTCGTGGTTTTGCGCCAGACAAGCCCAATGGTGCGTTGTGGTGCTGGGCTTTTAAATGGGATATAGCAGATGCCTTGCTCATTTTCATGAATAGCAATTTCAGGCATAAAGGTAATGCCCGTGCCCGCTTTAACCATTTGTCTTAAAGTTTCTATACTGGTTGCCCTGAAATCTTGTTCTTCGGCAATATTGTGAAGTTGGCACACATCTAACGCTTGATCCCTTAAACAATGTCCTTCTTCTAATAAAAGCAATTGATATTGATTTAAAACATCTTGCGAGACCTGTTTTTTGGATGCTAGTTCATGCTCTGGATTTGTAGCCAGATAAAAAGGATCATCAAATAACTTTTTTGTCATTAAACTATCATCATCAACGGGAAGTGCCAAAAGGGCGGCATCAATTTTACCTTGTTTCAAGCGTTCCATTAATTGATCTGTTTTTTCTTCAATCAGAACCAATTTTAATTGTGGGATTTCACGTTTCAGATTTGTGACGAGTTGGGGGAAGATATAGCTTGCCAATGTTGGAAAAGCACCCAATTTAAAGCGCCCTGACAGCGGGTCTTTTTGACGCTCTGCGATTTCATTAATGGCTTCAACTTCGTTTAAAATCTTTTTGGCAGAAACCAAAACATCACGCCCAAAGTCAGTAAGCATGACTTTTCTGTTTGAGCGTTCAAACAACTTGATGCCCAAAGTCTCTTCTAATTTTTTGATCTGACCGCTTAACGTTGGTTGGCTTACAAAGCAAGCTTGCGCGGCTTTGCCAAAGTGGCCTAATTCTGCGACTTTTACAAAATATTTTAAATCACGGATATTCATTGAAAGGCCTCCAAAAGACACTAATTATTGCACTATAGGTAAAACCTATTGGTTAGATAGAAACAAACGATTTTTAATTTGTAAAACCTATTGTTATATTGCTAATCATAGGAGATAACAAATGAATGATCAATATGATTTATACTGTTTACAACATATCGAAAATACTGTTCATTCTAAAGTTGAAGAGGCTGATGATGTCTTTTGCGCATGTGCTAAATATTTGGCGATGATGCATAAAACACCATCAAAAGTTTTAGGAAAGCAAGCGGGTCGTGGCCTCGGTCAGCGCAGCTAGTTAAATTAAATAGTCACTTAATTGAAATAAAGGAGATATTAAAATGACAATTCGTGTAGGAGAAAAATTCCCTGAGTTTGAACTAACAGCAGTGGATGGTAAGAAATTTGACGATATCAATATCGACAATGTTTTTACAACAATTACAAATGACACAAGCAAAGGCAAATGGATGACAATCTTTTTCTATCCAAAAGATTTCACATTCGTATGCCCAACTGAAATCGCTGCATTTGCTGAATTAAACGAAGAGTTTGATGATCGCGATTGCGTTCTTTACACAGCAAGCACAGATAGCGAGTTCACACACTGGTCATGGAGAAAGCACCAAGAAGAATTGCGTGATCTTCCAATTCCAATGTTGTCTGATATTAAGGCTGATTTATCAAAAGCGCTTGGTATTTATGATGAAAATGAAGGCGTTGCACAGCGTGCAGTATTCGTTGTTGATCCAGAAGGTATCGTACGTTTCAGCATGGTTACAGACCTAAATGTTGGCCGTAATCCTAAGGAAGTTCTACGTGTATTAGATGCGCTTCAAACTGATGAGCTATGCCCATGTAACTGGAATAAAGGCGACGAAGTTATCGACCTTCAAAAAGCAACAGCGGCATAAATTTTAATTTTAAATTTAATCTGAAAGGATTTTAAGAACAATGAACATTCAAGATATTAGAGACAGAATGCCTGACTATGCTAAGGATACAAAATTAAACCTTGGTAAATATTTAACAGGCGATGACGTTGAAGGCTTAAATGTGAACCAAGCCTATGGTATTGCACTTGCGAGTGCGTATGCAACAAAACATGCTGATATTATTGAGGCTGTTAAAGGGCAAGTTCTCGATACCCTTTCAGATGAAGAAATTGAAGCAGCAAAGGCAGCAGCAACAATCATGGGTATGAATAATGTTTATTATCGTTTTGTGCATTTAGTAAGCGATAAGGATTATTCAACAATGCCTGCTGGTTTGCGCATGAACATCATTGGCAAGCCTGGCATTGATAAGGTTGACTTTGAGCTGATGAGCTTAGCTGTTTCTGCGATTAATGGTTGTGGTATGTGTATTGATGCGCATGTTCACGAAGTTATCAAAGGGGGCGCTAGTAAGCAAGGTGTCCAATCTACAATTCGTATTGCTGCTATTTTAAGTGCTGCAGCACAAGCACTAATTATAGAACAACAATAATAAGAATAACCCCCTAAAACTGTGAAGGCGGATATCTTTTTTAATAAGGTATTCGCCTTTATTTTATTTAAAAACCAGCGTAAGATTTATGGACAGTATTTTTTAAGGTGGGGCATAAATTTTGGCTGATAATCCGATTAATCCATATAAGGTTTTAAGTAAATTTTTCTTAAGTGCAGGGCTGTTTTTAGTTGCGGCGGATTTATATTTTCTTTTTGATAAAAAGATTAAAATTCAATTGGGTACAGGCATTAGCAGTGATTATAAAATTATTTCAATGTTCAGCGATCCTAACGCATATTGGGCGCTCATTTTTGGGCTCCTCTTTCTTGCGCTTTTATTATTTTATTTTAGTTATAAAGCCTCTTCAAAAAGCAAAGAGTTGTTTTAATCATTTAATTTTGAACTATATGCCTTGTTTTTTCGTTTCATGAATAGTGAAAAGGAATAAATAAAACAAGGAGATTAAAATGAAAGCTTTTGCTTATATGATTATGGTTGTTGGCGCTTTAGGTTTGGCTGCCTGCGGTTCAAATAGTACTGATCGCGCCTTAAGTGGTGCAGGTATTGGTGCTGGTGTTGGTGCCGTTGGTGCAGCGGCTACTGGTGGTGCAGTTGGAACAGGCGCTGTTGTAGGTGGTGCAGTTGGTGCTGCTACTGGTGCGGTAACAGATGAAGATGATATCGACATCAACAACTAAATAAATATTAAATATTTTCTTATAAAATAGAGTCCTAGTTGAAGTTTGTAACTTTTTTGCTTGGCATTAGCAAAGTTACTGTAAAGTTTGGGGCTCTATTTTTATATGCGTAACATTTTTTCAGTTTTTATATTGTCTTTAATGTTGGCTTTTGTCGTGTCTTTGGGTACGGCAAATGCTTTTAAACAGGTCAATACAGGCATTACCGTGATGGAATTATTTACATCACAAAGTTGCTCTTCTTGCCCGCCAGCAGATAGGCTCTTAAATGACTTATCAAAAAAGCCAAACACCATCGCGCTTAGCTGTAATGTGACCTATTGGGATCACTTGAATTGGAAAGATACATTATCAAAAGAATTTTGTACGGTGCGCCAAAAAAATTACAGTGTTAATTTGGGTCGAGCAGGCAATGTCTTTACCCCTGAATTGGTCATTAATGGTAAAAAAAGTCTTGTTGGCTCAAAGAAAAAAGAGATTGTTCAGCAACTCGATTACATTCCCAATCCAGCAGCGCTTAAAGTCAAACGCACAGGATCAAATCTAGTTATTTCCGATGCTTTAAGGCAGTTTAATAAATCCAATACGGTGTTGCTTGTGACTTACGGTGATGAGGTTACACAAGAGATCCCATCGGGAGAGAATTCAGGTAAAGAAGTCTCTTATACAAATCCGATTTTATCGATCATCAAACTTTATGAAGATTGGGACGGGCGCGACCTCGTGATTGATCTTGAATATCCTCTTAAAATTGAAGCGTCAGGCGTTGCAATTCTTGTGCATGAAGGCCACGATATGGCCAATCCAATCATCGCAGCAGGTCAAGAAAAGCTATAGCGTTAACGGCCTTGTTAAAATAACCGACAAAAAAGACTAAAACTTATGTAAATATATGCTATAATCTCTTTTATGATTTTAAGTGGGATATAGATTTTATTTGGTCTATATTGGGCATATATGAAGCATTTAAAAATTGGCATAGAAAATTTAAGCAAAATTTTTACCTTTGTTCGAACCTTGAAAACAAAGGGGTTGCCACCTGCGCTCGATGCCGTAACGGAGCACAATAATCCAGATATTTTAACCACAAAAGTTGGCGGAAAATCTGTTCATTATATATATAACCCTGACTATTTTGATGAAATGATTAGACGTCCCAATGTCTTTCAAAAACCTGATAAATATTCAAATTTAAGATCGATTTTTAAGAAAACGGGCATTTTTACCAGTGGGTTTGAGCTTTGGGCGCGCCAAAAAAGGGGCTTAAAGCCTTTTATGGTTAAGCGCAATTTAAGCTCTTATGAAGATAGTTTTGAACAAGAAATCGATGCGATGGTTGATCGCTGGCAAGAGGCAGGACAAACGTCAGATATATATAAAGATTGCCAAGATTTGTCCATTTCAATTTTGTTTAAATCCTTGTTCAAGGCAGACATCACAGAGCACCGTGATGAATTAAAGAAGTCAATCTCAATTTTAAATGGTTTTACGGTGGATCCTTTTTCAAATCCATTATCGCATCTCTTTAATCGCCATTTCTATATGAGTAAACAAACCAAAGAAGCTTTCGCATTTTTCCAAGACTTAATGGAAGAAATCACAAAAGAGGCAAAGCAATCCCCGATTGAGAATGACCTAATTTCTAAGCTTTTAGAAGATGCGGGCTATTATGATGCAAAGACAGACACAGAAAAACAAGATGCCCAACTTCAGGTTTATGAAGAAATATTCCAATTGATCGCAGCGGGCTATGAAAGTACGGCGTCTGCTTTGACATGGATGATTGTTGAACTGGCGAGAAATCCAGAAACTCAAGACTTATTGCGGGATGAGGTTTTTGAAACAATTGATCCAAAAAACATTGATGTTGCGGATTTAGATGATTTGGAAATGCAAAACTTATTCATTGATGAGATGTTGAGACTTTATCCATCTCTTCATATTTCTATTCCTCGAAAAGCAAAGGAAGATTACACCACGCAAGATGGCTTTACTTTTAAAAAAGGCGACTATGTGATCGTGCCAATTGCCAATATTCAAAGAGATGAGCGTTGGTTTGAAAACCCAGATAAGTTTGATATGGGGCGCATGACCTTAGAGAATAGAAAAAAACGTCATAAGAATTCATCCATCCCATTTTTCGCAGGCGCGCATATTTGTAGTGGTAAACAAATGTTCATGATGGAAGCCAAAATGACGCTTTCCAAAGTTTTGGGTAAATTAGAGATTTTGAGTAATGGCGATATGCCAAATCGGATTTTCCAATCAAGTACAGTGCCATCAAGCAATTTTAAAATTCAATTTAAACCAATTGAAGAGCGCGCGCCTTCATTGGATAAAGGCAAACGCAAATCACGTAAAAAGATGGTCAAAAAAGCGGGGCAATGCCCATTTGGACATGGTTAATTAAGAATTTTAATTGATTGACAAATTTGCCAAGATCTGCCTATAATTTCCATATGAAAAACATAAAAAATACTGTTGTTTTCTTTTCTTCGGCTCATGCAATCCGCATTGATAACCGACGACGAATTTGCTTTGGTCTTTAGATTAAGCAAATTGGTCTCTTATTTTTTAAAAAAATCCATATATTTTCCAATTTCCTAAAGGCTAAAAGTGAACAAATCACAGGCGTTTGCAGTGCTCAATGTTCTCTTTAACAACTCTTGATGAAAGCTTTTAAAATGAAGGAAATGAAAATGAAAGCGTCGAAGAAAAAAATATTAGAAGAACAGTTTGATTTAAAAATTAAACAATTAACACCAAGCCACATTCTTGATTTGATTACTCTTCAAGATCAGGTTTTTGAAGATCTGGAAGATGATAAAAAGCATTTTATTGTCCCTAAAAAGAAATCTGCGTTTGAGGTCTTTTTAGCAAAAGGTCAAGTCTTTGGTATGTTTGTTAATGGCGATTACAAGGGGCACATGATTGTCTCATCACCCGTCGCGGAAAAAGATTTAACAGGCGGGTTTAAAGATTTGGATATTAATCCAAAAGAAGCGATCGTAATCCACAATGTGCTGATTTGTCCATCAACCCAAGGCATGGGGCTTATGTCCTATATGATGGGGGAAATCATGGGCAGCTTTGATAAAACAGGCTTAAAACAAGCTTGGTCAGAGGTCGTTCCAGCCAATGAAGCGAGCATGAGAGGCTTTTTATCAGCAGGCTTTAAAATCGTGGATGCGAAAAGAGATGAAAGTGATAACTGTCCTTTATATTTTTTAAAATATGAAACAGATGACAGTGGTGAAGAGAATTCTCTGGCTGAAGAATTTTCATGTATTAATGAAAATTACGATGCGATCCAAGCGAAACTGAAACAAGGCAATGTGATCCAAAAATATGACTATAAGACCAAAGCGGTTAAATGGGCTAAGGCCAAATTATGAGGTTAACTTGAAATAAAATTTTAAACTTGTTATGGTGCGCCAGTATAAAAATTTACTCCCCTATATAAAAAGAGGATTTTTTAAATGGTCTTAATAAGCTTTGTTTGTTTTCTTGCTTTATTCACGCTGATTGGCGCATCATCATTTTTCTTTTCTAAAAAAGAAACTAAAGATTACCTTCTTGCAGGCTCTAGTATCAAGCCTTGGATGGCGGCTTTATCAGCCGTTGCAACAAACAACAGTGGCTATATGTTTATAGGGCTTATTGGTTATACCTATCTTTATGGCTTATCCTCTATTTGGCTGATGATTGGTTGGATTTTGGGTGATATCTCAATCTCATTTTTTGTGCATAAGAAATTGCGCGATGTGACAACAAGCCAAGACTGCATTAGTTACTCTGATTTGCTCGCTAAATGGTGGGGTACTGATTTTAAAGTTTTCAAAATAATTGCAAGTATTCTTATCGTGGTATTTTTGGGGACATATGCCGCAGCACAGCTTCAAGCGGGGGGGAAGGCTTTACAAGTTCTTCTTGATTGGGATTATCAAACGGGCGCAATCATTGGGGCTATCATCGTTCTTGTCTATTGTTCAGCAGGCGGGATTAGAGCGTCCATCTGGACGGATGCGATCCAATCTTTTGTGATGTTTTTTGCCATGGCGATGATGTTTTATATCACCCTTAAAACTGTTGGTGGTTGGGGCGACTTTACGCAAAAATTAGGTCTTGTGAATGAAACATACACAAATCTTCTACCAGCCGATATGTTGGTGCCAGGCATCTCTGGTTTGGCTCTGGTTATTTTAGGTTGGTTTGGTGCAGGCGCAGGGGTTGTCGGTCAACCTCATATCATGGTTCGTTTTATGACGCTTGATAATAATGATTTTATGACCCGCACGCGTATCTATTATTATATTTTCTTCTCTGTGTTTACTGCGCTTACAATTATTACAGGGCTTGCCTCACGCATTTTGATCCCAGAGGTTGAGACCTTTGACGCAGAATTAGCACTGCCAATGTTGGCCTCCGAACTGTTACCAGAGATTTTGGTGGGTGTTGTTTTGGCAGGACTTTTCTCTGCAACCATGTCAACGGCTGACTCACAAATTTTATCGTGTACGGCAGCCATTGGTCAGGATTTAGGCATTAAAAAACTACAAGGCTATATCGCCAACAAGCTTATCACAGTTGCGGTTACTGCCTTTGCTCTATCGGTGGTTTTAATTGGCTCACAAAATGTATTCTCGCTTGTGGTCTTATCATGGGGTATGTTGGCAAGTGCTTTTGCACCATTGTTATTAAGCTATGCGGTGGGGTGGCGCTTTACACAAGGCAAAGCAATTTTTATCATGCTGTTTGGTTTGGCTGTGGCCTTTGCTTTCCGCATGACACCCTATAACGCACAAATTTTTGAAGCAACGCCAGCGATGCTCAGTGCGCTTCTTGTGGCTTTCTTAATCAGAAACCGAAATAAGAAGCTTGCTTAAAATATCAGCGTTTTTGATTAATAAAATAGCTATAGCTTGAAAGCCCAAGCACAACGGCATTTAAACTATGCCACATGAAATGTGTGCCCAATGGAAATACATCGCAAATTTGTTCGTCAATTACTCTGAAACTTAAAGAGATAATGAAGATTACGCTTGCTACTAATAATCCCCACTCAAATTTTTGCCTTAAAAGTTTGTGATAAACCCCAAAACCAAATGAAAAAATGAGCGCTGGTGCATAAGAAAGGGAGCCATTTAAAAGCTCTCTTGGTAATTGTCCAAAACCGTAAGTAATTAAGATATAAAGGACGAATAACCCAGCCGTATACCACCAATTGAGGCGGATAATATTGCGCGAATAACTAAAGAGATAAATTATTTGATAAAGCAGAATAGGGATCACATCCATAAACATGGCCCATCTGGTGGCAAAGCTGTGGAATAGGCCACTGCCCACCCCAATCACGATAATCATGATCAATTGTAAATGCGTGCTTAAACTTAAATGATCTTGCTTATAAGCAAGGCGGTACAAAAATAAACCAGCAATAATAAAGGCAAGATTTGTGATCAAATTAATCGGTTCTGATAAAAGCTCTGGGCCTGTACGCTCACAATAAATATTAATCTTATCCATGTAATAAAAAAACCCCGCTTTTAAATAATCCACTTAACAAAAGATAGGATATTTAAGCGAGGTTTCAAATCTTTTGATTTTTAACAATTTATTTTCAAGTTCTATCTTAAAGAATATTGCATAATGCCACTAGAAAGCCTAAGGTATGGGGCTATAAGTAATTTAAATTTTTGTTGAAGGATATAATTCATGTCGCAAGCAGCTGCCAAACAGAATAATAAAAAACCAAGAACAGCCATTACACCAACACGTGATGAAGATTTTCCACTCTGGTACCAAGAAGTCATCAAAGCTGCTGACTTGGCTGAAAATTCGCCTGTTCGAGGGTGTATGATTATTAAGCCAAATGGATATGCGTTGTGGGAGAATATTAAAACTTACCTTGATGCGCTTATTAAAGATGAGGGCGTTCAAAATGCTTACTTCCCGCTTCTTATTCCTTTGAGTTATATTGCAAAAGAAGCAGAGCATATTGATGGGTTTGCCAAAGAATGTGCGGTTGTAACACACCATAGATTAGAAGCTGATGAGGAGAATGGTGGTCTAAAGCCAGCAGGGGAATTATCAGAGCCTTATATCATTCGCCCAACATCCGAGACAATTATTGGCGAGAGTATGGCGCGCTGGATTCAATCTTATCGTGATCTGCCTTTGAAATTAAATCAGTGGGCAAATGTAATGCGCTGGGAAATGCGCCCAAGAATTTTTCTTCGCACCTCTGAATTCTTATGGCAGGAAGGGCATAATGCCTTTGCAACACCTGAAGATGCTATTGAAGATATGCACACAATGATCGAAGCGTATCGTAAAGTTGCAGAAGACTTTTTGGCTATCCCAGTATTTGTGGGTGAGAAAACAGCTGATGAGCGTTTCCCTGGCGCTGTTTCAACCCTAACGATTGAGGCAATGATGCAAGATGGTAAGGCACTGCAGGCAGGCACATCGCATTATTTGGGCACAACATTTTCTAAGGCCGAGAATATTTCATATCAAAACCAAGAGGGCGAACAAACGCTTTGCCATACAACATCATGGGGGCTTTCAACCCGTATGATTGGCGGGCTTATCATGACACATAGTGATGATGATGGTTTGGTTTTGCCACCAAATGTTGCCCCAACACAAGTTGTGATCCTACCGTTCTTAAAAAATAATGACGGCGATGAGAGTGTTATGAAAGCTTGTGACGCGTTAAAATTCAAGCTTAAAGAAAAGGGTGTGCGCGCCCATCTTGATGATCGTGATATGCGAAGCGGGGATAAAATGTGGGATAATGTTAAAAAAGGTATTCCACTTAGGGCTGAAATTGGTTCTAGAGAAGCTGATAATGGCGAGGTTACAATTACACGCCGTGATCTTGGTAAAGAGAGCAAGCGCACAATCAAAATCGAAGATTTTGAAAATGAAGTGATTACACTATTGGCTGACATTCAAAAATCAATGTTTGATCGTGCCAAAGAGCGAATGCTAAGTCGTATTCAAGATTGTTCAAGCTTGGATGAAGCCAGAGCCTATTTTGAAAAAGATGATAATGTTGGCTTTGCGCGTATTGATGTTACATTAATGGATGATCCAGAATTTGAAAAACTGAAAAATGATTTATCAATTTCAACACGCTGTATGCCTTTAGATGATAAGGGCGAAAAAGTGCTGATCGGTAAAAGCTATTAATTCAATAAGGTGTCTTTAAATGGGAAATATTGATCTCGACTATTATTTGGAACAGGCTTTAAAGCTGCAAGAAACTGCATGGTTTGAGGATGACACTGCAATTGGTGCTGCTTGTTTGGTTATTCCATCTACTGGAGAAGCAATTTTTGATGTTTGTACCGATGTCGGTCATAATTGTTTTTCTCATGCTGAACAAAAAGTAATCGTGGAATATCTTGAACGTCATAACAAACCTTTACCTAAAGAAGCTGTTATAATTACGACAATCGCGCCCTGCTCTAATAAAAATTCATCTTGGCGGGTTGGCGATAGTTGTAGTTCATTAATTGAAAAATATGGGGTAACAAAAGTATATGCTGGTATGGTTACTAGCGAGAATCATTCACACGGTCGTTTTAGTCTTAAAGTAACGCAGGATGAAAAACTCGCACAAATCTGTCAAAAATTACAAGGGCTCTTTAATTTGAAAGCTCCTCGTCAAGGAGACGGCTCAATCGGCCGTTTGATTACTGCTTATAAAAAGAGGAATATTTTTAATAGAGTATTTAGAGCTTAATTAATTTTATAAAAAGGACAAAATGACGTTGGAATTATTCCCAGAGATTGAACCTTATAATCAATTCATGTTTGATGTTGGCGATGGGCATCAAATTTATGTTGAAGAATGTG
>PBIV01000062.1 GCA_002720935.1 Rickettsiales bacterium
AATAACAACCACATCTTCGGGACGGTAATATCGACGACCACCACCACGTTTCATCGGACTGATTAATGAGAATTTTGTTTCCCAGAACCTTAAAACATGTTGCGGTACGCCCAAATGAGTGGCGACTTCGCTGATCGTTTTAAAGGCTGTTTTTGATTTCCTTGGGCCTTTTCGACGCGATGATTTTGGCTCTCTTACGATTTTGCCTCGCTTAACTGGCTTTTCAACAAAGTCAATTTCATCATCTTCTTCAATATCATCTAGCTCTTCTTCATCAATAGAAACGGGCTTTGTTTCCAAATCAGCTTGATTGGTCTTAAGAGCTTCTTGAATTGTATTCGTTTTCGTATTTGTATCTATATTTGGAGTTTGTTTTTTAGGCTCAGTCTCAAAAGACATTTGCGCGAAGAGATCTAATGTCTCTGGCTCATCTGCAGAGTAACTCCCCTGCGTTTGAGGGTTTGATTTAGTCATTGGCGTGCTCCCTGTAAGCAACTATGTTATTTATAAAAGACCTTGGCATTATCTTTTATTTATTTACTACGCGCCAAGATCAGTTTTTGTTCCCCTCATCAATCATCTCTCTGAGACCATGACTTGGGCGAAAATTAAGAACAGTTCTCGGTAGAATTGGAACCTCTTCCCCTGTTTTAGGGTTGCGACCAATTCTTTCATTTTTTCTTTTGGTTGAGAATGTTCCAAATCCAGAAAGTTTAACTGAATCACCAGCCACTAAAGCGTCACAAATCATATCAATTGTCATTTCAACAAGTTCGGCTGACTCGTTACGAGATAAACCAACTTCTTGGTATACAGCTTCAGTGAGATCACTTCTTGTTAATGTTTCATTTGCCATGTCTATTTCATTCCTAGCAGTTAGATTTTTAAAGGTAAACTTCCCTTAAGAATCAGACTAGTCAAAAAATACAGATTCGTCAAATACTTCAATAAGATAGAAAAAAAAGATAATGTAACTAGAAGCGCACCAATGCTGCACCCCAAGTAAAGCCAGCGCCCATGGCCTCAAGCAGAATAAGATCTCCACGTTGTAAACGCCCATCTTTTACACCTTCACAAAAGGCAAGCGGAACAGAAGCCGCAGATGTATTACCATGCTCAGATACAGTCAAAATCACACGATCCATAGGCATATTAAGCTTTTTAGCCGTCGTCTCAATAATGCGGGCGTTTGCCTGATGTGGGACAAGCCAATCAATTTGATTTGGTTGAATATGATTGTATTCCAACACCTCATCAACAACAGCCGCCAAGTTTGCAACCGCATGTTTAAAAACTTCACGCCCTTGCATCTGCATATAGCCAGTTTGTCTATTTAACGCGGGCCCGCCTGTCATCATCAATAATTCTTCATGACGACCATCAGAATGAATATGGGTAGAAATAAACCCTGATTGATCATTATCAGCCTTCGCCTCGCCCTCTTGTGCGCTTAACACAAAAGCACCAGCCCCATCGCCGAATAAAACAGATGTCGTACGATCATTCCAATCAAGAAGTGATGAGAATTTTTCAGCGCCGATAACAACAATATTCTTTGCTTGCCCCAAACGGATCATATTATCTGCTTGGCGCAGCGCATAAACAAAACCAGAGCAAACCGCTTGCACATCAAAAGCAAAACCACGCTCCATCCCTAAATCCGCTTGAACCTTAACAGCCGTTGCGGGGAATGTTCTATTAGGAGCCGTTGTCGCCAAAATAACGCCATCAATATCAGCAACATCAATATCAGCCATTTTAATCGCTTGTTTCGCTGCCGCCAACGCCATATCAGAGGTTAACTCATCTGATTCAGACAAATGACGCTGCTTAATACCAGTGCGCTTAAAAATCCATTCATCCGATGTATCTACTTTTTTTGCTAACTCATGGTTAGTCACAATATTTTTAGGAAGATATGAGCCACAGCCCGTGATTATAGATCGTGTCATGCAGATTGTGCCTCTTTTTCAGATTGTGAGGCGTCATTATTATTATCTCCGCCAAGCTCGCCATATTGCCCCAAAGCGTGAAGTCCTTCGCTTACGCGCTCATTATAATTATTTGTCGCCATTTTATACCCAAAGCGAATTGCGTTTGCAAAGCCTTTAGAGTCTGTACCGCCGTGGCTTTTCACGCAAATACCGTTTAAGCCAAGCATCATGCCGCCATTGTAATTACGTGGATCCATGCGCTTTTTAAGGCGTTTAAATGAGAAATACGATAAGAGCGAAACCATTTTAGAAAGCAATGTTCCAAAAAACGCATCTTTCAAGAAATCATATAGAAGGTTGGCTGTACCCTCCATCATTTTAAGCGCAATATTGCCTGTAAAACCGTCTGTTACAACGACATCAACTTTGCCCTTACCAATATCATTACCCTCAACAAAACCAACATAATCAGCCGGTAAATTTTCCATCTCTTTTAAAATAGCTGAGGCAGCCTTAACGCTCTCTGGTCCTTTTCCTTCTTCAGAACCAACATTCAACAAGCCAACTTTAGGGCGGTCAACACCAAATGTTGTGCTCGCGAAAATAGCACCAAGTAAAGAGTACTGGACTAGATTTTTAGGGCTAGCCTCAAGATTTGCCCCCAGATCAAGGGCAATCACTTTTTTACCCGTAGAGGTTGGAAACATCGATGCAATCGCAGGGCGATCAATACCAGGCAAACGCTTCATAGAAAATAATGCAATCGCCATCAAAGCCCCTGTATTACCAGCCGAGACAACATAATCAGCCTCGCCATCGGTAACAGCCTTAATCGCTAAGCCCATGCTCGAGTTTTTACCCTTACGCAAAGCCATTGATGGTTTTTCATCATTAACGATAACATCATCCGTATGCCTGATCTCAGAGACGGGCAGAAGCTCTTTATATTTTTTTAAATGAGATTGAACAATTTCTTTCTTACCGAAAAATAAGAAACGAATATTATCAGAACCATGCTTCTTAAGAAATCTTGCCGCCCCTTTGACAACAATGTGGGGCGCCTTGTCACCGCCCATGGCATCAAGTGCTATGGTTACTGCTTTGTTCATGTCGAAATTTGATTTAAGACTTTAAATGTAGAATCTAGTTTTTCTTAATTAAGAATACTAGGACTAAAACATTTCTGTGTCATCTAAAATCTGCTTACCTCTGTACATGCCTGTTTTCAAACAAACATGGTGAGGTCTGCGAAGTTCGCCAGTTTCTTTGTCTTCAACGTATGAAGGCTCATTCAATGAGTCGTGTGAACGACGCATATTTCTTTTAGAAACCGATGTTTTCTTCTTAGGAACAGCCATTTTAAACCTCTATTTTCTTTATTATTTAATTCTTTAAAATTCTATACAAAATAAACCAGAATGCATTACATACATAAAATTATAAGAAATCGCAAGCTTTTATTTGCTAAAAGCGCAAAAATTCTTATAAAAAGCCACGGGATTTATTCGTCTTCATCCTTCTTATCAATAAGCTCTTTTATATTTGCAAAAGGCTTTCTTGTTTCTGTAATCTCTTCTTCATCTTCAAGGAAATCCATATCTTCGGCAAATTCTCCTACCTCATCGCTAAAGACCTCATCAAGCATAAGGGCTAAATAGTCAAACGCCATATCGGCCAAATCAATAATACCGTCCTCAATGTAGTCTGGCGCATAGGGGTCAAACTCATCATCTTCATCTTCACTTGCAAAGGCCAAGTCTTTGCGCGTTGTATAGATATCTTCTTCATGATCATCAACTGTGACATTAACCATGTCGCCAGCTGGTGTTTCAATAACAGCCTTAGCCTTAATAGAAACCTGCACTTGGAACAATGTTCCTTCTTCTAATTGAATAATCATAAATGATGCTTCAAATGAAGATAACTCATTTAAACCAAAACGATCTGCTAAATCATTTCTTAAATCTTCTTTTGCGACAAAACCACGAATTGTCTCTTTGGTTTTAATATCGCGAACATTAATATCAAATTTAAAATTCTCAGCCACTGTTGGCTCCTTCTATTAAATATTATGGATATTGCTTAAAACTTATAACGCCTTTTTCAATCTCTGCATAGTCCTTTTTTTCAAGGTACTCTTTTTGCATCTGCAAATAGTCTTTAAAAAACTCGAGCGATGTTTTATCAACATTTTTGACTTTCGCAAAGATATTTCTATCAAACGCATCATATAATTTTTGTGGATCATTATTATCTTTTAAGCCCCTTAAACCGTCGAGATAAGCAACTGAACGCCCATAAAAAGCCTTTGCCATTTTCTTAATATGTTTTGGAACAGTCACATCGCCAATGCCAATTTGCCTTAAATTTTGATCCATATCCCTAAACACTAAATCAAAAAGCTCTTGATTTAAAGCATAGCCCTTTTCTTTATCTTCTTTCTTAATGCGTTCAATCACTAAGAACACATGAAAGATCAAGACTTCAAAACGCCCATCAACAGTGTCTGGAACTTGATAATCTTGATAAAAATAGGGCTTCCTTGATTGCAGGATAATTGTCTCATACAAAGAATGAGCCGAATTTTTTCTTTCTTTTTTTTCGCGAAAAGCTTTTAAAAACATGATAAAATGTCTAATCTAATTATTAATACTAACCCATTATATAGTGTGAATTGAAATGACTGTAAAGCACCTTGGACTATTATCGTTTACGTTTTTGGCATTATCTTTAGCGGCGTGCTCGCCAACAAAAGAAGTGCGCGGCAATTTAATCAATCAAAAGACCGTCGCAAGCTTAGAAGTTGGACAAACAGATCAGAAAACAGCTCTGGAGCTTCTTGGCACACCAATGTCCACCTCTACATTCGATCAAAAAACGTGGTATTATATCGGTCAAAAGACAGAGCGATATGGCGTATATGATACAGAAGTTGTTGAACAACAAGTCATTGCCCTTAATTTTGATGAAAACGGTGTTTTGGCCAACATCAAAAAGCTCGATGAAGATGACAGCCTAGATATTGAGCCATCTACAAAAGAGACGCCATCATCGGGACGTCAATTTACTGTTCTTCAACAATTAATCGGAAACGTTGGACGCTTTAACAAAGGCGCTTTAAACGACTAATCTTTTTAAGCCACTTTATTTTTTAAAATATTACCAGACTGCATCGACCAAAGCTTTGCATAAAGCCCGTCTTTTTTCGCAATCAGCTCACTATGCCTGCCTTGCTCAATGATTTTGCCGTGCTCCATCACAACAATACGATCCATATGCTCTAAGGTTGATAACCTATGCGCAATCGCAATAACCGTTTTATCTTTCATCAAGCTTTCTAAGCTTTGTTTGATAAATGCTTCTGATTCACTATCAAGGGCTGAGGTTGCCTCATCCAAAATTAGGATTGGTGCGTCTTTTAAAATTGCTCTTGCAACCGCGATGCGTTGTCTTTGTCCACCTGATAATTTTACCCCACGCTCCCCAACATAGGTGTTAATCCCTTCTGGTAGAGATTCGATAAAGTCTTGTGCATAAGATTGGCGAACAGCTTCCCAAACTTCCTCATCACTGGCATCAAGGCGACCATAACGAATATTTTCAATCAATGGATGATTAAACAGCTCAATATCTTGGGGAATAATCGCGATATTTTCACGCAAAGATGCCAGACTGACTTGCTTAATATTTTCATCATTAATCTTCAAATTACCTTTTTGTGGATCATAAAAACGACATAGAAGCTTTACCAAAGTTGTTTTACCAGCCCCAGAAGAGCCGACAACACCCACCTTCTCGCCTGCTTTGATATCCAAATCCAAGCCTTTAAAAACACTGACCTTTTCATTGTAATTAAAATCAATCTGATCAAATTTTATGGATGGGGCTTTTATTAGCTCTAATTTATTATTCGCCGTTTGCGCGCTATCGCTAACCTCATTATGCTTATCAAAATATTTTATCAATCGCATAACGCCATTTTTGGCTTCCATAAATTGTCTAAATAAATGCGGGAAACGCTCTGCTTCTGACCATACTTGATAACTGGTTGTAACAACCAAGAAAAAACCAGCAACAGATAGATCGCCTGCTAAGGCCTGACTTAACCCCAGCACCATTGTCAGCACAACCCAAAAACATCCAACACAGTTAATAACAATCCACATTGTAAGATTTGAGGAAGACACATGAATGCGCTTACCGATTGTAATCACTTCATGCTCATCAGCATTCTTTAAGACGTGTTTTTGAAGGCCATAAGTTATAAGCGTAGGGATTGAGCGTAAAAACTCAAACACAGAGCCAACAAGTCCCTCTTGCGCACTGTGCAACCCATCAAAACGAGACAGGAGCGCTTTTCTGAAACACCAAGTTGTTAAGCCATAAGTTACAACAAGCAAAGTAAAGATAAGAATATATTCAGCAGGAATATCAAGCGCATAAACAGAAATCATGGCCGCAATAAAGGACGCAACAAAGGGCACAAAATCCCAGAAATATAAATCATTTAACGTCTCTAAAGATTTACGAGCCGTCATCAGGCGCTGCATCTTATTCCCAGAGCCCGTTAGCTCATGCCAATCAACCGACAAGCCTAAGAGATGAGAAACGGTATTGGTCGAAACACTGGCGACAATTTGTCCAATCCATCTGGATATCCAATTCCACATCCAAAGCATCAAGGTAACAAAAAATGCGCCCGAGCCAAAAATAACAACCCATTTCCAAGCTTGCCATGGATCTTCAAAGGCAACACCTGTTTCAATTGAATGCACGATAGAGGCCAAAAACAAGGGTGGCAAAAACCAAAAAACGCGCCTTACCAGATATGATGTCGTCATAAAGGTAAAAAATAACCAACTTGGTTTAATAAGAAACCAAATCCATGACCAAAATTTTTGATTTTTAGGGCGTTTAGAGAAATCAATTTTATGATTCAATTTTGCCTTTGGTAAAAAAGCATTCTCAATCTTTGATAATAAACTCATCTTAAAAACTCTAATTCTCAATAGTTATTTAGAGTGTGAGTAAACCATATTCGAAAAATATTGCCAATCGAAATAAAAAAAGGCCTCAGAAAATTGAGGCCTTTTGATAAATTTTATAAATCGATTATTTTTAAGCTGCCATGATTGCTAATAAAAGAAGAGCAACGATGTTTGCAACTTTAATCATAGGGTTAATCGCTGGGCCCGCAGTATCCTTATATGGATCACCAACTGTATCCCCTGTGATAGCCGCTTTATGCGCATCAGAGTTTTTACCACCATGATTACCATCTTCGATATATTTCTTTGCATTATCCCATGCACCACCACCTGATGTCATAGAAAGGGCAACGAAAATACCCGTTACGATTGTCCCAAGAAGGAAAGCACCAAGCGCAGTAAGCGCAGCTGCTTGACCATCAAACTTCATGATTACAAAGAACACAACCAATGGTGCCAATACAGGTAATAATGAAGGAACAATCATTTCACGGATTGCTGCTTTTGTTAAAAGATCAACAGCTCTTGTATAATCAGGCTTAGCCTTCTTAGTCATGATGCCTTTGATCTCTTTGAACTGACGACGCACTTCAACAACAACGTCACCAGCCGCACGGCCAACAGCAGTCATCCCCATTGATGCAAATAGATAAGGCAACATACCCCCTAAGAATAATCCAACAACAACATATGGGTTACTTAAAGAGAAGTTAACCTGATCCGCAATTTCTGGGAAGTAGTGTTTGATATCTTCTATATAGGCTGCGAATAAAACAAGTGCCGCTAAACCAGCAGAACCGATCGCATACCCTTTTGTGACAGCTTTTGTTGTGTTACCAACGGCATCCAATGCATCTGTTGTTTTACGAACAGAAGCAGGAAGATTTGACATCTCAGCAATACCACCAGCATTATCCGTCACTGGACCATATGCATCCAATGTCACAACCATACCAGCTAGTGCCAACATAGATGTTGCAGCCAAAGCAATACCAAATAAGCCAGCAAACATATAAGCGCCAACAATAGCCGCACAAATGATGATAACTGGTAGAGCTGTTGCTTCCATAGAAACCGCTAGACCTTGGATAATGTTTGTCGCGTGACCTGTTTCAGAAGATTCTGCAACAGAACGAACCGGACGGTACTCAGTTGATGTATAGTATTCAGTAACCCAAACAAGAAGTCCTGTTACAACCAAACCGACAACCACACAAGAGAATAAATCTTGAACTGTGTAAGCGCCGAATGTTGCATCCATACCATATAAGTGATCAAGGCCATAATAAATCCCAACAACAGAAACACCTGCTGCTACGATGAAGGCTTTATATAATGCACCCATGATATTTTCGCTTTTACCAAGACGGGCAAAGAATGTTCCAACAATTGAACCAATGATACAAATACCACCAATTAGAAGTGGAAGCATCATCATTGCTTCTTGCTCAGCACCTGTGAAGAAGATACCAGCCAATAACATTGTTGCAACAAATGTAACCGCATATGTTTCAAACAAGTCAGCCGCCATACCAGCACAGTCACCAACATTGTCCCCTACGTTATCAGCGATAACAGCTGGGTTTCTTGGATCATCTTCTGGAATACCTGCTTCAATTTTACCAACAAGGTCAGCACCAACATCCGCACCTTTTGTGAAGATACCACCACCAAGACGAGCAAAAATTGAAATTAAAGACGCACCAAAACTTAAAGCAACTAAAGCTTCAAGAACTGATCGTTGTTCTAATCCTTGGAAGTTTACAAGATAGAAGTAATAACCAGCGACACCTAACAATCCCAAACCTACAACAAGCATTCCAGTGATAGCACCCGATTTAAACGCAATGTCTAATGCTTTTTGTATGCTTGTTCTTGCGGCTTCTGCTGTTCTAACGTTTGCACGTACAGATACATGCATCCCAACATAGCCAGCGACACCAGATAAAACAGCACCGATAACGAAACCAGCCGCAACCCATTGTCCTAAAAATTGGAACAATAAAGCCGCGATGATAACACCAACGATTGCGATTGTTTTATATTGTCTATTTAAATAGGCTTCCGCCCCTTCTTGAATTGCTTGCGCAATTTCTTGCATTTTTTTATTGCCTGAACTTGCCGTCATAATGCTGCGAATTGCAAAATAGCCATAAATTAAGGCTAAGATACCACATCCTATAACAAAGCTTTCAAGCGAGTTGTGATCTGCGAAAAAATCCATTTCCCCAAAACTCCTATACTGTTAGTTTCATTTATAATTTAATTTTGCGAATCACTATAACGCGCAAAACTTATGCTGAATCCTACAGAAAGTTATACCAAGATCAATAATTTCTTTTAAATTGAGGTATTTAGCCTTTTAGAGGTGTTGTTTCACAACATCACTGAGACGGGAGCAGGCACTAAAAAAGCGCCAACCTTTTCAATTGGTTAGCGCTTCTTCTTTAAACTTAAATTTTAAGAAAACTAAACTTTTCTTTGTTGAATAGCCTTAATCATAATATTTGATGCTATTTCCTCGCCAAGTACTTTTTTAGTAATTTTGTTTAATCTCGATTTCAAAAGACGAACATTAATAAATCCATTCTTTACAATACGACGATTATCCAAGGCACCATACATATCTGTAAGATAGGCATCGGCAAGGCGAATACGTTGATCCATGACCAATTGTTCTGTACTGCGATCTGGTACCTCAATAGCAATAATTAATGTCACAATTTGAGGATCACCATCGCGAGCCAATAAAGGCACAACAATTGGTTTCATATTCACAATTGTATGAATGTCTTCTTGCGCGACTTCAGTTGCATCCGCCTCTTCTGCATTTGCCAAACTTGGCATTGCGATAACAAAGACTGATAATACTAAAATTGCAAAGACGTAATTGAACACAGTTTTCTTTAGATAAGAAAATCTCATATTTACACCACTCTCATATTTAGCTCATTGACACTTATGACGTCTTTTATTTTACGTATAAAACATTAACAGAGATTTAAGATTTAAGCGCATTTGAGAGATATTCGAGGCTAATGCAAATAAATATTGCTACAGCGCACCAATAACCAGTGCGAACAAAGATGAACACAACTATAAAGGAGTAAAACTATTGATTACGGGCAGATATTAACTGCGGACAGATTTAGAAACTTTATCTAATACGGCGTTAAGAAGGGTCACTTCTTTTGGTTCATAAAATGCATGACCAACATCCAAGTAATCATTCACGATAATTGGCGCGTCAATATCACTATGATTTAGCAACTCATAAGAACCAAGCAATAAAATTGACTGAAGAATATTGTCCAAATTGCCAAATTGGCGCTCTTTTAGATTGGGCTGAATAAGCTCAATCAAGTAATCTTTCGTGTTATAAGCCCCTTGAACGATCTTGCTAAGAAGTTCTGCATCCGCTGTGATCAAGTCTTCGCCATCAACCTCTTGGTTAATATGATGGATAAGGGCCTCTCTTACCAAGTCTTCAATTGGTTTATCATCCAAATAAGTTTGATGATAAATTTGCACGCCAACTAGTCTTGCGGCTTTCTTTCTGGCTTTGGCAGAGCCTTTTTTTGCTTGTTTCATAATCGCTTACTACTTTTTATTATTGTTTAATATTAGGAAAACGGTTTGCTTTTGTCGGTCGCCTTCTCAAAGCTTCTGCACGTGTTAATGCTGGTTTTCTGTTAGACCTTAAAAACTCTTGAGCTTTGATAGGTGTATTTTTTGACGTCTCAATTATCATTCCAATAGCTTCTACTTTGTTTGGAAAAAGAATTGCTTCAGAGACTACAACAACTTTATTAAAAAAGCTACGAATTGCTTCATCTTTTTCAAGTTTTTTTGGAACACCTATGCGCTCTAAACTCTTTAAGCCTTTATATGTTGAGTGATATGGCAAGGCAATATTTTTAATGCGATCCAATAGACTGCCTTTTGTAAACCCCTGAACAAAACGCTCACGATTAAGATGCCTTAAATCCTTGCGAAGCTCTAACATTTTATGATGAGCCTGATCAGGAGTAAGGTTTAATTTTGCTAAATATAAACGAAACCAAAGATCAGATTGAAATGAATTCCACATTGGGCCCTTCATAAAAACTCTCCTAAAAAAACTATGTAAACAAATATGCCCTACCTATAAAGCAAAGCACTCACATTTTTCAAGCTTTTTATGAATATGTTTAAAGTTAGATTTTAAAGAGCAATCTTTGCTTTGGCCGCTTGAACGGCTTGGTTTAAGAAGTAAACACGGCTGCGCCCTTCTGGATCAAGGTCTTTATGTGGATCACCATCATCACTCACAATACCAGCCTCCATCATTGTCTTGCCGACAGTCCACTTTTCAAAGCCACCTTCTCTTTCCCTCGTTTTTTCAACAAACTCGGTTGGGAAAACAACACCCTCACTTAAGGTTGTGAAACGATTACCTGACTTATCTTCAATCGTGACAACGGCGCGGTCAACATATTGACCTGCTTCTTTAAATAAACCATTTTCAATACTGATAAAGAAATCAGCTGTTGGAAGTGCGGCCTTTAAAAACTCAATACGGTTATCGGCACCTTGCATTGTTTCATCGCCGATTGGCTGTTCATTAACACCTGATTCAACTTTTCTGGCAATAAGATTAACGCTTTCGCCAAATGCAAGCTTAACCGCATCCACTTTTTTAGAACTTGTTGAAGCCAGTGCAATAATCATCCGTATATTCTCTTCAATATTTAATTAACATTGAAAGAAAATTATCACGAAACAATAATTATGTCAAATTATTTTACTTCTTTTAATTGGGTGACTTCATCAATGAATTGGTTGAAATCATCAACTTCACGGAAATCCTTATACACTGAAGCATAACGGATATAAGCGATCTTATCCAAGTCACCAAGCGCTTGCATAACCATAGCACCTACTTCTCTTGTTGAGATTTCGCTTTCCCCACTTGTCTCAAGTTGTCTTACGATAGAGCTAACAACTTTTTCCAATTGCTCACGCTCTACAGGACGCTTTCTAAGCGGTAAATGCATTGAACGGAAAAGCTTATCACGATCAAATGGTTCAACCGAGCCATCATTTTTAACAACATTAAATTCACGAAGCTGAACACGTTCAAATGTAGTAAAACGCCCTTGGCACTCTGGACACATACGGCGACGGCGAATTGACGCACCATCTTCGCAAGGACGTGAGTCCTTAACTTGTGTTTCCGTGTGGTTACAATATGGGCAATGCATGAATATTTTTCCTTAAATTATATATAAAAAAGGCCAGCCTTAATTCGGATTAACGAATATAGACCGACCTTATTTAAAAATCAAAAGATTTAATAGATTGGGTACTTGTTACAAATCGCTTCGACTTTTTTCAAAACACCTTGCTCGACATCGCCATTTCCATCAACACCATTTTCTTTAAGCCCACGAAGAACCTCTAACATCAACTCGCCAACCTCAATGAAGTCTTGCTTATTTAGGCCTCTTGTCGTGCCAGCCGGTGTTCCTAATCGAACGCCTGAGGTTACAACATAGCTCTCTGGGTCAAATGGTACCGAGTTTTTATTACATGTCATACCTGCGCGCTCAAAGGCTGCTTCTGTGATATCGCCTGTTAAGCCCATCGGTCTTAAATCAACCAAAACCATATGGCAATCAGTACCATCAGAGACAATATCAACACCGCCTGCTTTTAACGTATCTGCCAAGGCTCTCGCATTTTCAACAACAGCTTTTGAATACTCAATAAAGCTATCATCCAAAGCTTCACCAAATGCCACCGCTTTTGCGGCAATAACATGCATTAATGGTCCGCCCTGCAAACCAGGGAAAACAGCTGAATTAATTTTCTTACCCAAAGCCTTATCATTGGATAAAATCATACCACCGCGTGGGCCACGCAATGTTTTATGTGTTGTTGTTGTAACAACATCAGCATAGGCAAGTGGAGATGGATACACACCAGCAGCAACCAACCCTGCATAATGCGCCATATCGACAAATAGATAGGCATCAACCTTATCAGCAATTTCTCTAAACCGTTTAAAATCAATTACACGTGGATAAGCAGAGGCACCAGCAATGATCATTTTTGGCTTATGTTCAAGCGCTAAACGCTCAACTTCATCATAATCAATCAGGCCATCGGCTTGCTTAACACCATATTGAACGGCATTAAACCATTTGCCCGATTGATTGGGTGCAGAACCATGGGTTAAGTGACCACCAGCATTAAGCGCCATACCAAGGATAGTATCGCCAGGTTGAAGCAACGCTAGCATCACGCCTTGGTTTGCTTGTGCGCCTGAATGTGGTTGCACGTTTACAAATTCACAATTAAAGAGTTTCTTTGCTCTTTCAATCGCTAATTTTTCTGCCTCATCAACATACTCACACCCCCCATAGTAACGACGACCTGGATAGCCTTCTGCATATTTATTCGTCATAACAGATCCTTGCGCTTCTAAAACAGCTTTAGAGACGATATTTTCTGATGCGATTAATTCTATTTGATTTTGTTGACGGTGCAGCTCTGAAGTGATGGCTTGCTTGATAGAGGGATCGACTTGATCCAATGTTTTTGTAAAAAATCCTGAAGGTGTCATGTTGCTATCCTTATTATTTGTTTCACTTGTGTTTAAGATGGCATCTTGTGCCAATTTAGTATTTGTTGTCATTGGCTATTCTCCTTCATGATTTTCATTGTGATTAAATATTTGTATGTATTTAGTATAAGTTGATTCGTTGAATTGCTTCTCCTATGGTTTGACGTTACTTATTCTATTATATGTTGGTCGGTGGGTTTGTCCTCATTAATTTTAGAGAGAATCTCTTTCCTGACCTTCCATCTTTTTACTACAGTAATCACAGCTAATGATGCAAGTATAAATGAGAAAAAAGAACCATATTTATCATTATTTAAATAATTTATAATGAAGATTGCAATTGCCCCTAACATGATGAAAAAATCAATGATAAGTATTTGTCTATACAAAAAAGTACCAGTGAAGTTCTTAAAGCGATCTCTTATCATGTAAATGAGTGGCTCCCCTATTCCGATAACGATCATAACCAATGCAATTTTATTATAGTTGACTTCTTCTATATAAAGTCCGATAAACCATACAAAATCGAGTTTGAAAAATAATCCCACCCCTAATATAGCTAGGAATAAATTTCGAATTAGAAATATAAGCATGAAACCTCGACTACTGTATGACAGCGTTATTGTTTGATGGCTCTTTAATAATCTTATCTTTTAGCGCTAATTTAAAGGCAATCGATAAAAGTGATAAAATGGCAATAAACATGCCGAAATAAACTACCGCTTGTGGTGTCATATCATTTGCTAGGCTTACAACATACCCAATCCCGCCAAGGAATAATAATTCCAATACAAAGAACTGTAAAAACATAATGCCACGGATTTTTATCGGGAATTTGTCACGCATAAAATATAAGAATAATTCTTCCACCCCAATGATTAATAAAAAGCAGGCTGGTATAATATCCATTCCTTCAGGTAGTAACCCCATAAATCCCGCTAACACAGAAATTGATACAATATCAAAAAACTGCAAGACCATTGCTAACCCTAAAAGCGCGAAGATCACATTTTTTAAAAATAGATAAACCATAAGAATTTTCCCCTTTGATTAATTCGCCCTAATTAATTATCCCTTTTTTGCGCAACACATATTCTAACTTCTTTAAAACATTGTTTTTAAGAATCGA